>CBKYSX010000961.1:0-1906 GCA_966690745.1 uncultured Ardenticatenales bacterium | reverse complement strand
GGGGGTCGCGAAAATTACCGAAAAGCCCGCCAACATGAAGGGCAGGGCGATAAAAGAACGGCGCAGGGCAAAGCCCGTCCCCAAATCCGCGCGGCGGCTGACGAACAGGGTCAACAGCCACGCCCCGGCAAAGCCCAGCCACGCGCCATCAGGTAGAAGCACATTGTTGATGATAAAAGCCACCGTTCCCACCAATTTGACGCGGGGGTCAAGGCGGTGAATGAGACTTTCCTTGTGGAGATAGCGGTCTAGGACGGACATAGGCAGGGAAAATGAGGTTGTAGGGGTTTATGGGATGAGGGAATTATGGTAGGGGCGGGTCAGGCATAGCGCAGGCTTCCAAAATGAACCCATTGACCCGCCCGCCGTTGGGTATGGAACCGACCCGCATCATGCACGACAACGGCGGGCGGGTCAATTGCGCCATCGTGAAAGGTTTTGGTATGCCTGACCCGCCCCTACGAACAATAAACCTGTTTTTGCCTTATGCCGGACTGCGGCGTACGGTGCGAACCACAAGGTAGAGCAAGCCGAAGACAATCAACGCGCCAATCATACCCGATACAACGGTAGAAACATTGGGGTCGCTGATGAAGGGAACGGTGTAATCGGGCAGAAGTTGATAAGGCGCGTCTTGCCCGGTTTCAAGGAAGCCCAAATCGGTGGCGACCCGCTCCAACCCATCGGGGTCGCCGGAGGCGAAGGGGGCAAAGAGGGTGACGAGCAATGCCAGCGCAATCCCGACCGGAACCCAACCCGCACCCCCGCGCCCTTTGACGGTGCTTTCCGCCAGCAAATCGGGGCGAGCCGTCAGAATGAAGCCCAACGCGCCCATGGTTAGCAATGCCTCCCCGATACCAATCAGGGCATGAACCCCCATCATCGCCGGGAAAAGGATATTGGCATCGGCGTTGCCGCTCAACCAGATTTGGAGTGCCGCCAGCAGTGCCGCCGCCATCACGGAGACCCACGCCGCCAGCCCTGCCACTGCCAGTTGAATGGTGCGGTTTTTGCCCGCCGCCATACGGAAGACCCCGTACCCGACGATGGCAGTCAGAATCCCCATATCAAAAATGTTCGCGCCCATGACGACCAAGCCGCCATCCTGAAAGACAAGTGCCTGTACGCCAATGACTGCGGTCATGGCAAGGATTGCCGCCCACGGACCCAGCACGATTGCCGCCAACGCGCCGCCCAACATATGCCCGCTGGTGCCCCCCGCCACCGGGAAGTTCAGCATTTGTGCGGCAAAAATGGCGGCGGCAAGAACCCCCACCAACGGGATTTGTTTTTCGCCCAATGAGCCTTGCAAGGCACGGACTGCCGCGCCAATGGCGATAATGGTCAGAATCCAAAAGACAATCGAAACCGCGAGACTAAGGAACCCATCGGGGATGTGAAGCGGGTGTGAGATGGGGGAGGTTTCCCATAAAGTGGGGGAAATAGATAACAGGGGCATGATGGACTTTTCCCTTTCTGTACTACCGGGTACGCACGAACGCAACTGATTGATGATAGTCCGTTCTTTTTAGTTTTGACGTGACCCGTCTTACTTCGGTTTGGCTATGGCTAAAAATTGCTCTTTCAGGCTTCATTCTACGCCTTATTGCAAAGCGTGGCAATAGGGGTGAATGATTGGAGGACACAACGTCCCCGTTGTGTTCCTTCAAGACGCAGAACGCAAACGAGTTGTGGTAGGGGCGATAGCATCCGCTCGCGTTTGTTACAGGACGGGATTCTGGAATGAACCCCATTCGGTAAACGGTCAGGTGTATGGCATGACGGATGCTTCGCCCTGCCGTACTCCGGGAGGGTGGCGCGTCCCCGCGCTACCCTACAATGGATTTCCGCCCTTTTCGGGCAGTGCGAGGACGCACTACCCCCCGGCTTCACCGTCTTTGGGTCC
>CBKYSX010000960.1:0-1909 GCA_966690745.1 uncultured Ardenticatenales bacterium | reverse complement strand
GTGGGAACCTCCAATACCGGTACCCTTGCCCCGACCACAGGCTTTGGAGAGGGGGCAACCTCCGGTGCAAGCGTGTTTGGGGCGGGAAAAGTAGCGACGGTAACAACACCGCCAATCACTCAAGATTACGCCACTGCCATGGCAAATGCGAATAAAAACCGCCAAACCGGTCGTAGCATTCAGGCGGAGGGGGAAGCGATAGGCGACCCACGCATTCTTGCAGGTAAATTGGTCAAAATCGAAGGGGTTGGAACCCGTTTTGGGGGAACGTACACCATCACTTCCGCCTCCCATCACTACGATAGTGAAGGAACCTATATCACCCAATTCTCAATTAACGGGCATGACCCATCTACCCTCTACGCTCTGCTTCCAAACTATGACCCTGCCTCGGCAGGACGCGAATACGGAACTGTTATCGGATTAGTGACCAATATCAAAGACCCGGATAACAAAGGCAAAGTGAAGGTAAAGTTTCCGTGGCTTTCTGACACTATCGAAAGCGAATGGGCAAGGGTCGTCAGCCCGATGGCAGGGGCAAGTCGGGGCATTATGTTCCTTCCCGAAGTGAATGACGAGGTATTGGTTGCCTTTGAACAAGGCGATTTAACCCGACCCTACATTCTGGGTGCATTATGGAACGGCAAGGATGCTCCCCCGCTTGGCGCGGAAGTCCAAAACGCCGGTCAGGTAGAACAACGCATCATTAAAACCCGTGTTGGACATCAAATTATTCTGGTAGACAAAGCGGGCTCTGAATCTATCAAAATTGTGGACAAAACCGGCAAAAATTCGATTTTCATTGATAGCGTTAAAAACGACATTGCGATTGAAGCCGAGGGTAACATTTCGCTCACCGCCAAAGGGAAAATTACCCTGTCGGCACAAATGGATGTGATGATTGAATCCAAAACAGGTAAAGCAACTCTAAAAGGAACAAGTGGAGTATCTGTTACAACCTCGGCAACCTTAGAACTGAAAGGCTCGGTAGTTCAACTTCAAGGGAGTGGTCCTGTCACTGTTAAAGGCAATCCGATTGCACTGAACTGAGGTATTTCTATGGGTAAACCCGCCGCCCGCATAGGCGACCAAACCGCACATGGTGGAGTTATCGTTGCAGGCTTTCCCACCGTACTCATCGCCGGTAAACCCGCCGCACGGGTAAGTGATATGCACACCTGCCCCATGACTACCGGTCCGGTGCCCCATGTTGGCGGACCCATATTACCCCCCGGCGGAATAATGGTATTAATCGGTGGGCTTCCTGCCGCTCGTGTGGGTGATATGTGTACATGTGTCGGTCCACCCGACACCATTGCAATGGGTGCGCCGACCGTCCTAATTGGTCCATAAACGGATGAAAGTAATAGTATGAATAATGGAAATCAACGTCCGTATCTTGGCAGAGGATTAGCGTTTCCCCTCTATGTGAATTCACAAGGCGGCATCGCTCTGGCAAGCGGGGACACCGATATCGAACAGGCTATCCATATCATTCTGGGGACTGCTCCCGGCGAACGGGTAATGCGTCCCGAATTCGGTTGCCGCGCCCATGAACTCATTTTTGCCCCGCGTGATGCCACCACTGAAGGCTTAATGATCTATTACGTACAACAAGCGTTGGGGCGATGGGAACCCCGTATTGAACTCTCCCAAGTACGGGTGGTGAATGGTAACGAGCCGGATGGTGCTTTACTGGTAGAAATCGAATATCGCATTAAATCTACCCATGATGTTCGTAGTATTGTCTATCCATTCTTCATTGCGGAAGAGGAATAATTTGTATGACTCTCCCTGACCCGATTCTTGACGATCTCCGTTTCCAATCCGACCTTGTAGACGAGGCACGGCGACGGATTATTCGCTATTGTCCTGAATGGACTGATTATAACGTGAGCGACCCCGGCAT
>CBKYSX010000959.1:0-1911 GCA_966690745.1 uncultured Ardenticatenales bacterium | reverse complement strand
TTAAGAACCGCGACACGCTGATCAGCAGTATCGCCGCCACGATTGGCGGGGCAATAACGATGATTGCGGAAATGGCGACCTGGGCACTCATTTTCGGCGGCTTCGGCGGAAGCAACGACGACGAAGAAGGCGCGGGCAACCCCGCCGGAATGGTGCTAATGTTATTGGTGGCACCCATCGCCGCCCTGATCATCCAACTGGCAATTTCACGGGTACGGGAATATCGTGCCGATGCCGATGGCGCGGCGATTCTGGGTGACCCGCTTCCATTGGCAAGTGCGCTGGAAAAATTAGAATGGGCGGGGCAACGGGTGACGGCGAACGTCAACCCCGCTACCAGCCACCTGTATATCGTAAACCCGCAACGGGCGGGGCAATGGCTGGCATCGCTCTTCCGCACCCACCCGGACACCGGGGAGCGGATTCAACGATTGCGGGCAATGGCAGTACAACAACGGCGTATGGTGTTTAGTCATTAGGGCATAGACCGCAGAGAGCGACAGGCACGATGCAATTTCAGGGAGTATCGCTTTTTGCGGGTTGTCCTTATCAGGGTTAAAACTACTTTTACGCTCCCGATAACCAGGTGGTGGGGGGTAGGGACAGCGCACCCACCCCCCACCACTTATGATTTTGATGCAAGCAGGTACCTCCCCTTCTACCCTATGGCAAACCCTCCGTCGCTGGCGCTGGGTGCTGGGCGCGGTAATTGCGCTTGTCTTTGCGGTGGGGCAATACATCGAACACACAATGCTGAAAGCCCCGCCGCCCCAATGGTGGTTCGACCCGTTGTTGTGGGGTTTTCTGGGGGGTGGTACCGCGTGGGGCGTATTGACATGGGTCAGCCATCTGGAGCGGCGGTATCAACTTCAGATTGAAGGGGCGTTACAGGTTCAGAAAGAGCTCAATCAGCAATTGACGCGGAGCAACCACCATCTGGAATTGTTAAGCGCGGTCAACCGTCATATTGCCGATTCCATGACCATAGATGACCTGTTGGATGCCGCTCTCACCTTTCCGCTCCGGCTGATTCCCGCGACTGCCGCCGCCCTGTGGCTGTTGGATGGCAAAGGGCAACCAATTCTGATTCGCGCTACGGTGGAGCAAGCCGCACTAGAACCATTGCGTACGCCGTTCGCGCTTCCCACCACCCCCTCTTCGCTGTTAAAATTACGGCAGGTCACCGCCGCCGCCGACCCCGAAGGCGCGAAAGGTGCCTGCCTGCTGTTGCCCCTGCGGGATAAAGCCGCCCTGGTGGGCTGGATGGAGTTGTATCTTCCCGCCGCCCGCTTTGTGCCTGAAGATGAACAAACCTTGTTGGAAACCATCGGCGGCGAAATTGCCGAAGCGATTGTCGGGGTGCGGCGGCGGTTGGGCGAGGCACGCCAACAATTAGAATTGGAACAGGCATTAACGGAAGAGCGGGCGCGGATTGCCCGCGATATTCACGACGGACTGGCGCAAACCCTTGCCTTTCGGCGGATGCGAATTGACCTGTGGGTGGATTGGCTGACCAGCGACCCGCCCCGTTTACAGCAGGAATTGCTGGAGATGAAAGAGGTTCTGCGCGAACAAATTGCGGAATTGCGTCGCGCCATCTTCGCGCTCCGCCCGGTAGCATTTGATGAATTGGGCTTTGTGGGCGGGTTGGAACGGTATATCCGTGATTTTGCCGCCCAGCAGGGCTGGACCGTACAAACCAATGTGCGGGGCAGTCCCCCTGACTTGCCGCATAGCCTTGAAGCGACCCTCTTTCGCATTGTGCAGGAAGCCTTAAACAATAGTGCCAAACACGCCCATGCGTCCCATGTTGCCGTAACCATCGCCCCGCGCGACGGCGGGGTTCATCTGACGGTACAGGATGACGGGCGCGGCGTCACGGTGGTGTCGGTTGCCGAAAGTCCGGGAGGT
>CBKYSX010000958.1:0-1913 GCA_966690745.1 uncultured Ardenticatenales bacterium | reverse complement strand
GGGGGTCGGGGCATAACGCCTTTGCCGCCTATACTGAACGCTCTGACGATTACGAACACAACATGGAGCGGTTGAACCGCAAATTCCAAACGGCTCGCACGATGGTGCCGAAGCCGTTGGTTGATGAACCTGCCGGGGCAAAAGTTGCCTTCCTGACGATAGGAACCAATGAGCCAGGGCTGATTGAAGCGCGGGATTATCTGCGCGAGCATGGCACGGAAACTGCCTACATGCGGGTACGCGCCTTGCCGTTCTCGCAAGAAGTGCGCGACTTCTGTGAAAAATATGAGCGTATCTATGTCGTTGAAATGAACACCGATGCTCAACTACGCGCATTACTCTGTATGGATTACCCCGACCTTGCCAGTCGGTTTATTCCCTTGAACCGTAACAATGGTCTGCCTTTGAGCGCGGCGTGGATTGTCAATGCGTTCATGGAAAAGGAGGCATAACTCATGTCACTGAAAACGAACCTCATCGGATTGGAACGCAACGATTATAAGGGCGCACCCTCCACGCTTTGTCAGGGCTGTGGGCATGATTCCATTACCAGTGGGATCATTATGTCCGCCTTTGAGATGGCACTACAACCCCACCAGGTCATAAAGATGAGCGGGATTGGCTGTTCTTCCAAAAGCCCCGCCTATTTTATGAACCGTTCGCACGGTTTTAACTCCGTTCACGGGCGTATGCCTTCCGTAACAACGGGCGCAACCGTCGCTAACCATTCGGTGCTTCCGATTGCCGTTTCAGGCGATGGCGATACCGGCTCCATCGGTTTCGGGCAATTCAAACATATCGTGCGCCGCAACGTGCGGATGCTTTATATCGTGGAAAACAACGGGGTTTATGGCTTAACCAAAGGTCAATTCTCCGCTACTTCTGATATCAACCAGAAGTTGAAGTATTCGGGAACCAATGAATTTATGCCGCTTGACCTTTGTATGGAGGCGATTATCGCTGATTGTGGCTTTGTGGCGCGTTCCTTTGCGGGGGATGCCAAACAAGTCCGCGCCCTGTTGAAAGCGGCAATGGCGTATAACGGTCTGGCATTGTTAGACATCATCAGCCCCTGTGTCACCTTCAACAACCACGAAGAAAGCACCAAATCCTACCCCTTCGGCAAGGAGAATGAGCAACCGATTCATGATATTCACTTTGTTCCCTCCTACGAGGAAATTACGGTGGAATATGAACCGGGCGAAGATGTGGAAGTGCAAATGCACGATGGTTCCCACATTATTCTGCACAAGCTCAACGAAAGCTACGACCCGACAGACCGCTTTGCTGCGATGCGCTTGTTGGATGAAGCCAAACGAGATCAACGGCTGGTGACGGGGTTGCTTTATTTCAATGAAAATCGGTCAACCCTGAACGACATCCTGCACCTGCCTGACACCCCGTTGGCGGCATTGCCGGAAAGCTCCCTGGTTCCCACCCGTCAGAAGTTCGATAGTATGATGGCAGGTTTGATGTAAATCAGGTCAAGAGTATTGAGTATGGGGTATTGAGAAACGGTGAGATTATTCCTTAATCTTTCTCAACCCTAAATGATAACTACCTAAAAGTCATTTCTCAATACTCAATACCCCCTGCCCGATTTTTACGCTTGCGGCACGGCTAATCCCCGTGCCGCTTCATTTTGACAATAAATCCTATATGCCCTTATTATTGGGCGTAGTCCACTCGTGCGCGACCCCGCGCACACCCTCACCCTCAATCTTCAAACAGGAGAAGCACCAATGGTAGACCGAATGATGCGTGCTGTTCGAGCGGATGTGTCGTTGTACGAAGAAGTGGAAGCCAATCCCTCCTATCAACAAGAAGGATACATGATTGTTGGAATTGTCGCCGTAGTGAGTGCGGCAGTGAGTATCCTCTTCGGCTTGGGCGATATTGTTACCGCCCTGATT
>CBKYSX010000957.1:0-1918 GCA_966690745.1 uncultured Ardenticatenales bacterium | reverse complement strand
TTGAGCGTACGTAGTTGCGCTGTACCTTCCGTAAGATAGTCGTGGGCGCGGGGTAAATCTCCGGCGGCATATGCCACTTCGCCTAAATTGACTGTTGCAATTCCCACATACAACGGGTCGCCCAATGTGTTTAGGATTTCTAACGCTTCGGCATAGCGTGATTCTGCCGCCCCGTAGTCACCCAGCTCTTTGGCAATATGCCCCAGATTGTTCAATGTAGTGGCAATACCGCGCTGATCTCCTTCTTCCCGTTTCAATATCAACGCCTGTTCAAAAAGATCATACGCATGGGCATATTGCCCTTGTTGATACGCCGCGCCTCCTAAGTTATTGAGGGCTTTGCCAATGCCAACCCGATAATCGGCACGGCGGGCGGCGTGAAGGCTCCCCTCTATAACCGAATATGCTTGGTGCCACGCCCCCTGCCGCCAGTAGAGCGTGCCTAATTCCCCCAGTGTGCGGTACAACTCCACATTATTGCCCGCCTGTTCCCACAACACCCGCGCCTCTTGCAATGCGCTCTCCGCCAAACCATACTCATTCAGTTGCAAAGCAAGTCGCCCCTGAATATGGTGCAAGCGGGCATTAATAAAGGGCGATACATTCCCGTTCTGTCCAAGAATTGCCTGTACCCATTGCATTCCTTCGCGCCAATGTCCGCGAATATCCCATACGTGCCAGAAATATGCCGCGATCTCTGCTCCTACCGCAGATTCATGTGCTACCGACCATTCCAACGCCGCCCGAAAATTGGAGTGGTGCGCCTCCAGGGTGTCTAGCCATTGTTTGGCGGTGGGACCATGAATCTCACGGTCTGCCGCCTTTGCCATCTTTCCAAAATAATCGGCGTGGCGGTGGGAATAGCGATGGCTTGATTCTCCTAAATGAGCGTGGGCAAAGTAACGCACCATGTCGTGCATGGTGAACCATTCATCACGGCGGCGCAAGAGTGAATGGTCGCACAACGCCAACAAATCGGGCAATGTTGCCTCTGCCACTTCCATAGCGGCGGCGCGGGGAAAATTGCCCCGAAAGAGTGAGAGCCGCGCCAAAATATTTTGCTGTTGGGGTGATAGTTGTTTCCATGTATGGTCAAAGACAACACGAAGCGACCGATGGCGTTCGGGAATGGCGGGGGCATTTGTCGCCAAAAAGTCATAGGTGCGATTCAATTCCGCCCAAATTTCACCCACGGATAGCAGACGTACCCACGTTGCCGCCAATTCAATTGCCAACGGAATCCCGTTCACCCTACGGCATATGGCTGATACTGTTTCCATCTCCTGCGATTCAACAGTACGGGCGGGGTTTATGCGTTGCGTCGTTTGGATGAACAACGCCATGGCATCCGTCATCTCTGTCGGGGTTGCCGCTTGCGGTACTTCCAGACCCCCGACCTCTAGTACCCATTCTCCCGGTACATATAATCGCTCCCGCGATGTTGCCAGAACCATCAAGGTCGCCGCCTGTTGCAAAAGGGTCTGAATCAATGATGGTGCAAAGGGCAGATGCTCTAGGTTGTCCAAAATAAGCAAAAAACGACTCTGTTGAAGATGGGCAATAATTTGTTGAAGGGGATCATTTTTAGGAGTAAGCGTAAGGTCAAGGCTTTGCGCCAGCGTGGTTAATACCGCCACCTCTGTCGAAACCGTTGCTAAGCCTACCCATACCACCCTGCCTTCAAAAACGTCGCGCACCGCCTGTCCGCTTTTAAGGGCAAGTCGGGTTTTGCCCATACCGCCCCAGCCCACCAATGTCACCAGCCTGCACTCATCGGTTTCAATAAGCCATTTCTGTACCTGTGCCAATTCAGCACCACGCCCGATAAAAGGGGTTAAGGGAGTGGGTAAAGCGTCCCATCGGGTTTTTGGAGCTTCTATAAGGGGGATGGGCGCGGCAGGAGCATCCGGGCGGGGCA
>CBKYSX010000956.1:0-1919 GCA_966690745.1 uncultured Ardenticatenales bacterium | reverse complement strand
ATGGATGGCTACCATCCCAAACTGCCATTCACCCAGAGTAAGGGTTGAAGGACAATCGGCACGGAACAGGGCACGATGAAGAGATTGCTCCTCCTGCCGTATGGCTTGTAGTCGCTGTTGATCGGCAGGGCTGTTTGCCAACGTTTGTTCCATTTCAGGGGTTCCTTCACCATCGGCAAGGCGATCTAATTCCCAATCTTCAAGTAAACGTTTCATAATCGTTATCCCCTTTGATACCCATATACACGGCGGGGTTCGTGTATATGGTGTCAAGTTCGATACAGCGACGATAGTTGCCCATGCGAGCGCGGGGCTTCCCAAATCCTCACGCTTTCACAGTGGGACTGCGATGGTCGGGGATTGCCTTTTAACTATGCGCTTCTAAGATGAAAAAACGTTCATCTTGTAACTTTTCGCTTATAGTAGCACCGCTATAAGCCCGATACGGTGATAATACCCACCTTTGACAGTACTTATTTACCACCTTTAGAAAGAAAGGGGAAGGTTGTTTTGCGTACGCTCCGCTCTCCTTTTTTATGTCGGCTTTCACCAGTTGTCCCAAATCTGGCGCAGTTCGGGCAGACGGCGCAAGCGATTGAACAGGTTGCGTTTGATGCGGTAAACATCATTAACACTTTCAAACAAGCGCGAATGTTTGTTGTAGACCTGATTGGGCTTCATCCCATAGAGATAACAGCCCGTAACAATCACCCGTTCCTGTTCATTCTGCACCGCTTTTTCAATGGTTTGCCATAAAGCATTGCGGGATTCCTCCCCCGTTACTTGCTGGTCGGGGCGGTTGTTGGCAGGAATATCATTGACTTCATCCAATCCCACATAATCGGTGTGGCGGGATTGGCGCAGTAAATCGGCAACTGTACAGACCGAACAGAGCCGCAGATATTTCAGAATGGCAGGCAAGGTGGCAAATTCTTCAAAGGTCCGCGAGGACATCGCTTGCCAGAAACGTTCAAAACTAAGTGTAACCAATTCTTCACGGGGAATCGAAAGCCGATCTGCTCCCGCCGCATGAAGCCAGCCCCGCACCAGATTGGTGTAATTGGTCCAAATCGCTTCCCATGCGTGGTTGTTCCGCAATTTTAAGGCACGGCGAAACAACTCATAACAGAAGCGGTTATCGGCATCCGCGTTGTTGAAAAAACGGCTACTTTCACGTTGGCAGGCATCGCTCAACGCGGTTAAGTCCATTCGTTCCGGCGCGGCACTGGTCATGGCAAAATCCTTTACGGAATGCGGGAGGCGATAGCGAGGCGGTGTCTCCGCTTTGTCCATCAATTGTCCGTATATTGTGCCTTAGAGGGAGATTACGCCCAAATTTGAGGAGGAGGGGGTACGGGTGGGGGAAAGCGAATGGCGGTATTCCTATTCAATCCATTCTGCAATTTGGGATTGCACTTCAGCGGGGTCATACATCAGGGCATCCAATCCATTCCATGTAATGATGGAATAGGTTAGGTCGCCGTTAATGGTATACATGCGGATATTGTCCCGTTCCAATTCACGTCCGAATCGCGCTAAGGCAAAAAAATCAGAGAGGGAGAGATTGCTTTCGACTTCCCGATAGAGGGTACGCAAATGAACGGGGGCAAGCGCAATTTGTTCCGGCTGTAGGGCTTTATCCCGCACTGCCATTAACACCAATTGTTGGCGGGTGGCGCGGTCAATATCCGTACCCCCGTAGCGGGTACGGGCATAACGGAGTGCCGTTTCCCCATCCATCGTTTGTTCGCCCGCCGGAATTTGTAAACGGAAGGTGCCAAAATTGTAATCGGGGTATTCGGGGTCATCTATCGCTTCGGGTACATTGACGGTAATACCCCCCATTGCATCTACGACCGCCCGAAAGCCCTCAAAATCTACGGTAACAAAATAGTCCAACGGAAAGCCGACCAACCCTT
>CBKYSX010000955.1:0-1926 GCA_966690745.1 uncultured Ardenticatenales bacterium | reverse complement strand
GATGGGGTCTGCCAGAATATCTGTCACCAATGCGGCAATCCGTTCATCCAGCACCGGTTTGGGCGCGGGGGTGGGGGCTTGCCACACGATTTCACCTTCACCGGTCTCCACTTTCAGGATGCTACGGGGCGCAACATAGGTGCCATTGGCGGCAAAAGTGGCGTAGGCATTCGTTAATTCCAGCAGGGTGACTTCGCCGCCACCCAATGTCACGGTCAGGTCATACCGTTGCGGGTCATCCAGGGAACGAATCCCCATCGCCCGCGCCAGGTCAATCATGCGCCCGACCCCGACTTTTTCCAGAACCTTTACCGCGACAATGTTGTTACTCGTTGCCAGCGCATCCCGCAACGAAATCGGTCCGCGATAGGTGCGGTCATAATTTTCGGGCGCGTAGAATTTGCCATCGTTGGTGATAAAGGTGGTCGGAACATCGCTTAAAACGGTAGCAGGGGAGTAGGGCGTGTTCCCAGTACGGGCAGGGTCAAAGGCGGCGGCATACGTAATCGGTTTGAGAGCCGAACCGGGTTGGCGCGGTTGTAGGGCAATGTTCACTGCCCCTGCAATCGTGCTATCAAAATAGTCGGGGCTACCAATCATTGCCAGCACGTCGCCTGTGTGCGGGTCCATCGCCACCAACGCCGCGCTATTCACATGACGGTCGGGGGTACCATCCAACCGCCCCTGCAAATCGGCAAGGTGATAGGTGACGCTACTTTGCGCGATGTCTTGCAAATTGATATCCAACGTCGTCGTTACGGACAACCCTGTCCCATCGGTCAACTGGCTTCCGAAACGGCGTTCTAAATCCTGAATCACCCACATGACAAAATGGGGGGCTTCGATGGGGAAGGGGTCACTGCTAAAGCGCAACGGTTCATGCAGGAGCCGCGCTATCTCGTCAATGTTGACATAACGATTCTCCATCATTAACCTTAAGACATCGTTCTGCCGTGCTTTGGCAGATTCCAGATCAAGCAGAGGGTTGTAAAGGGCGGGGGCTTGCGGCAATCCGGCAAGCATAGCACCTTCGGCAGTGGAAAGTTCCCATACATGTTTGCCGAAATAACTTTGTGCCGCCGCTTCTACCCCGTATGATAGATTCCCGTAATAGGCATGATTGAGATAAAGTTCTAAAATCTCATCTTTGGTATATGCTTGTTCCAATTGAAATGCTAAAATGGCTTCACGGAGTTTGCGCCGTAGGGAGCGTTCCTGCCGTTCTTCCGGGGCTAAGACCATTCGCGCCACTTGTTGCGTGATCGTAGAGCCTCCGGCGGCAATCTGCCCTTCTTCCCAGTTGCGGCGCACTGCCCGTAAAATACCCCGCCAATCCACGCCGGGGTGTTCGTAAAAAGCGGCATCTTCGGTGGCAATGGTTGCCTGTTGCACGGCAAGCGGAATCTGCGCCAATGGCACAGGGTCCCGTTTCCCGGCTTCTATTGCATCGGGCAGGATTTCGTAGAGCAGAATACCATTGCGGTCATAAATGCGTGTTGTTGGACCCAACATTCCGCCCGCTTCAAAGGCGGTATGGAGTGACGGCAAGTCATAGGTGAGCCAAATCCACCCACTGACTACCGCGATTATGACAATTAGGCTAAAAAATCGTACAATTCGACGCATAATCTCAAGAGGGAAGAGCGGAGAGAGAAGAGTGAGGAATGAAAGTATTCTTCACTCTAAGTTCTTTTCTCTTATATCTTAAAACCTTAACCCCGTGAGGCGCAACCCTCACCTTGCCGAAAGCGTCTGCGTGATTTGGCGGAGATACCCACCCAAACCGAATGAAAAACACCATCCATTTATCGTCTGAGACGACCATTTCCTATCATTATAAGCCTGAGCGTGACGAATTAACCGTCCAATTACGCGCCGCTACCGGGACTGTGCAGAATGAGTCCCTTGCCGAATGGGAACATATCG
>CBKYSX010000954.1:0-1934 GCA_966690745.1 uncultured Ardenticatenales bacterium | reverse complement strand
CTTTTGGTCGTGTGCCTCTTAGCCCCGTCCCTTTAGGGCGGGGGACGGGCGGGCTTCGTAACATCACGGTCAACCGTCTGAAAGATAAACTGGGAACACGCAAAGTTCCCACCGCCGAACTTATGCTGGAAGGCACACCTGCCATTCCGGTGGCGGGGCTGACACACGGGACCCGCACGATTGTGCCGATGTTGCACCTGACCCGAACGTGGAACAGTGTTATGGCAGTTTCCTTTATGCGGCGGGGGATTGCGCTGGCGCGGGATTATGCGCGGCGGCGGGTGGCGTTCGGCGCACCCCTCGCGCAGAAACCGCTCCATGTGGACACTCTTGCCACGATGCAAGCCGAAATGGAAGCGGCGTTCCACCTCAGTTTTTATCTGGTAGAACTAATCGGCTTGGAGGAGCAGGGCAAACTGGACAGCACCGGGCATGACCTTCTGCGTCTGCTGACCTCAATTGCGAAATTGACCACCGGGCGGCAGGTGGTGGAAGTGATGAGCGAGGCAATTGAAGCGTTTGGCGGGGCGGGCTATGTCGAAGATACCGGCATTCCGGCACTCCTGCGAGATGCCCATGTTCTGCCCATCTGGGAAGGCACCACCAACGTGTTATCGCTGGATGTGCTACGGGCGGTGGGGCGTGGTAATGGTCTTGCCCCGATTCAAGCGGAAGTTGTACGTGCGGTTGATACCCTTACTGATGAAAAATTACGGGATTATGCCGGACAAGCGGCTATCAAAGGGATAGCAAGTGCAACCAGGTGGCTGGATGATGCACTTGCCGCCGGAGCGGAGATATTGGAATTTGGGGCGCGGCGGTTTGCCCTAACGGTAGGGCGTTCCCTGGCGTTGGCACTGTTGGCGGAACATGCCCAATGGTCACTTGACCATGAAAACGATAGACGGGCAAAAGCGGCGGCGGTGCGTTTTGCGGCGTTGGGCGTGGATATGATGCGTCCTGTGGATATAACGGAGGCGTTCGTGCTGGGGATGGACGAAAACGGCAGTTCATAATTGTAGGGAGGCTGGGAGTCCACAGCGTCCTCGCTGTGGATTGCGGATTGGAACGGGACGCAGTTCCAAAGCGGCAACCCTATTGTTGTCTATTTTGTTGTCTATTTCAATGCTCAAATCACCCTACATCAATTCTAACAGAATCTACCAGTCCGGGGGGTATCTTTTTCGTTCGATTCTGTCGATTCTGTCAGTTCTATCGGCAACGGATGCCATTCAGCCGGGAGGTGTCTGTGGGAATGGTAATCGTGGCAAACGTGGCAATCGTCAACGAATGCTACCCGTTGAGGGGGTAGCCTGTGGATTAGCATTCGTCGCATTCGTCAGAAATCAGCCCTTCCATCACGGTGGCTAACCGGGTGGGGGTGGCTGTTGCACTAGCCATCGTAGCCATCGTCAAACTACCTCCGCCTTGGGAGTAATCGTGGTTTTTTAAACTTGCTGTTAAATTGCCAACAACCCCATCTACGAATAAGATAAAGCATCCCCGGTTGGTTAGGGACTATCATTTTACGGTTTGATAGGGTGGTAACACCCATACTTTACAGAAATACGCTACTACCCATAGAAACCATTTGGTAGATCACGCACCCTCTCGGTGATAACTCCTTACTCCCCCATACAAAGGAAGCTTTATATCTATGAAACGTACATTTGTTGTGGTGCTTGCGGCATTGATGTTGTTATTGCCGCCCTTCTCCGGCGTAATGAACGCCGCCCCGACCGCACAGGGTAATGCCTGTCAATTTTTTACGGAAACGGGCGGTGGCGAAGGTGGCTTCTTGGTCTGTGATGATGCTGAAGCTAACTTCTTGACCACCTTTAATACCTACGGGTTACAACGCATTGGGTACCCGATTTCGACCCGCTACGAACGGGACGGCTTCGTAACCCAGGCGTTCCAAAAAGCGATTTTGC
>CBKYSX010000953.1:0-1937 GCA_966690745.1 uncultured Ardenticatenales bacterium | reverse complement strand
ATAGGGATGAGAACGGTGCCGGTGAGTGGCTCGTTGCCACAACTGCTGAAACAACGGGCTTGATCAAAGTGCTTGCGTTTGATGGCGCTACACATACCCAGCAGTGGGAACTCGGGTTGGAGGCAGGCACCGGCATTGAACTGCTGGCTGGCGACCTAGATGGTGATGGGCAACATGAATTACTCTTGGCAGGGATAAAGGCGAACGGTTCATCGTTATTGGTCGTCGCGGGTTACACCGCAGGTGGAGCAACGGTAGAGTTTTCGGAAAGCGACGACCTCGGCAAAATTGGCTCAGTTGCGCTTGTGGATACCGAGGGAGACGGCAATGTAGAATTAATGATCGGGAGCGATAGCCTCTATCAGGTGCGCCGTTTGATTCCGTCCACCCTGCCTACCCCGACTCCATCAGCGACAGCGACCCCCTTCCCTACAACGCTTCCTTCACCAACTCCCTCCCCAACCGCAACGCCGGACCCCAACCGACCTGTTATTAGCGTACATCCCACCCGCCTGCCTTACGACCATGATGAGGCAGGGATGGTTACCACGCAAACCTTAACCATCAGCAACAGTGGTTTCACCACCCTTACATGGAATGTAATGGAGGATGGGAATACCGGGGTCGCCGGACAGATGGGCGACATCATTGTTGATGGTAACTTTGTGGAACCTCCTAATTCCGCCTGGCACCAGTCCAGTACCAATTTTGGGACACCGATCTGTTACCCCGATTGTGGGGTTGGTTTAGGGGTGGGACCCTTACTTTACACCATGGGCAATGGCTGGGCATGGTTTGGCGGCACGGAATCGCCGGAAGTCGCGGTGATTAGTCAGACGATTTCTATGCCCGATGTCCCGCACGGGAGTACGACATTCGAAATGTGGCTTGAAATTCCGACCCACAGCGCGGATGGCTTCTTATCCGTTCAGATAGATGGATATGAGATTTTCCGCGCCGAAGAGGACACGCCCGGCTTCTCCGATTATGCGCGTGTCACCGTGGATGTTTCCCAATATGCAGACGGGCAGAATCATGAACTCTTGCTCATGGCACAGACCAACGGGGACGGTATCACCAGTTTTATGGTAGATGCACTAAAAATCACCCCCCACATTGAAACTGTTTGTGATGTACCTAGCGATATTTCATGGCTAACCGTTAGCCAGGCAGAGGGAGAAACAGGATCTACGGCATCATCGGAGATAATCATTACCGCCGATAGTACAGGACTTGAAGATGAGATTTATGGTGCGCTCCTTTGTGTTGCCAGTAATGACCCTGACAACCCACTCGTCAGGGTACGAGTGACGCTTGTGGTGGGTTCTGCCACCGCCGTGACAGTCGGTTCAATGACGACTTACCCCGCCATACCCCGATATTGGGTACTCATTGGGGGCTTAGGGGGGGTTGCATTAATCCTATGCATGAGGCGGATAATGCACCGCAGGTGACTCAAAAAAAGAAACCGGGTTTTCAACACTAGAAACCCGGTTTCGAGAAACTTGCTTGATTTATTGGCTTAGACACTTACAGGTTGCGGAATCGCGGTAGGGGCAGAGGCGAGTTGATAGCGATACCACTCAATGGTTTGCTTTAAGCCCACGTCAAAGGGGGTGGTGGCATTAAAACCAAAAAGCGTTGCCGCACGGTGGGTATCAATTTTGCGGCGCGGTTGCCCGTTGGGTTTGTCGGTGTCCCAGATCAATCGTCCGGTAAAGCCGGTTGCCTGTGCAATGAGTTCCACCAGTTCCCGGATTGAAATCTCAAATGAACTGCCCAGATTAACAGGTTCGCTGTCGTTGTAATGTTCCGCCGCCCGCAGGATGCCTTCGGCGCAATCGGCGGCATACAGAAATTCCCGCGTGGGCGACCCATCGCCCCAGACCACAATTTGCTCATCGCCCCGCGCCTGTGCTTCCACACATTTGCGAATC
>CBKYSX010000952.1:0-1938 GCA_966690745.1 uncultured Ardenticatenales bacterium | reverse complement strand
CCATGATCGACAGGGCAATGGATTCGAGAATGATCATCGAGGTGGCCGACGAGAAGCCGCCAATAAAGGCGAAGAGAGCCAGTGCGTCCTGCCCGAAGGCCATTGGCAGGGTCAGCGCAAACATGTCGGGGTTGGAGCCAGCCGTGTGCGTGATCTGTTTGACCGTGCCAAAAAAGAAGCCCCCGCCATCGTCTTTATTGACGAGATTGATGCCGTCGGGCGGCGACGGGGTACCGGGCTTGGTGGGGGAAATGACGAACGGGAACAAACGCTCAACCAGATTTTGACCGAGATGGATGGCTTTGAGGGTCGTCAGACGGTGATTGTGATTGCCGCCACCAACCGCCCCGATGTATTGGACCCTGCGCTCTTGCGCCCCGGACGCTTTGACCGTCAGGTAACGGTGGGTTTGCCCGACCGTGACGGACGGTTGGGAATTCTGAAAATCCACACCAAGGGCAAACCACTTGACCCCAATGTCAGTTTGGACGCGGTTGCCCGTTCGACTCCCGGCTTTAGCGGGGCGGATCTGGCGAACCTTGCCAACGAAGCCGCGCTCCATGCCGCTCGCGAGGGGCATACCCGCATTACCCAAGCCGATTTTGATAGTGCCCTAGATAAAATCGTCATCGGGATTGAACGTGCCAAATTAATAGACCCCAAAGAACGTAATTTAACGGCGTACCACGAAGCGGGACATGCGGTTGTAGGGTTGTTGGTCGGGCATGACCCGATTCGTAAAGTGACCATTATTCCGCGTGGACCAACGGGCGGGGTTACCGCCTTCATGCCCGAAGCCGATCGAGGGTATTACCCGCGTGGCTACCTGTTGGGGATGTTGGCGGTGAATATGGGGGGACGTGCCGCTGAGGAATTGGTAATCGGTGAGATTACAACAGGCGCACAATCGGATTTGGCGCAATCGGCAAAAATTGCCCGCCGGATGGTAACGCAGTGGGGGATGAGTGAGGAATTGGGCGTGTTGGCAATCCCCAATGAAAACGAAAACCCCTTCCTTGGCTACGAACTTGCCCAATCGCGGGACATCGGTGAAGGTTTAGCCACCCAGATTGACCTTGCCACGCGCCGCATCGTCGAAGAGGCACACCAACGTGCGTTGCAACTCTTACGTGACAATCGTCCTCTGTTGGAGGGAGTTGCCGAAGGATTGTTGAAGCACGAAACGTTGGATGGGGCGCAAGTAAAAGAAATCTGGGAAACGTACACCAATAAGCCCGTTCCCGAAGTGTTGATAGAAACGGATGCGCCCGCCCCTGATTCAGTACCGGAAACAACCGACCCTGTTGCCACAACGCAACCGACTTCAGAACCTGCGTGATCGTTGTTTGAATAAAATAGAAAGTACGTACTTCAAGCAAGAAACAGAGGTAAAAATAATTCCCTCAGGAATTATTTTTACCTCTCAACTGCATCATCTATAAAAAAGCGTGACTCATCTGAGTCACGCTTTTTTTATGGGTCGCGTCGCCGCACCGGAAGCGTCATACACCGGCAACCCCCGCCCCCCCGCGACAATTCCGCCCCATCTATCGCAATCGCAATCCGTCCGTTGGTGGTCAAATCAACTTTTCCTTCAACGACATCCTGACCCGCGACTACCCGGAATCCGTGTGTTTCCAATGCCTGATAGGTGGCTTCGTTGCGGGCATATCCGATCACCTTGCCGGGGGCAATCGTGAAAAAATTAGTGCCTTTTTGCCACTGCTCCCGCGCCTGTTGTATAGGGTCATTGCCACCCGTGGGAACGACATCCATCGGGATGCCTAATTCCCCCAACAGCGTGAAAAAACCGGCATGACGGGTCAGTTTGGGGGCTTTACCGGGCGATAAGGTATAGAGCCACGTATCCGCCCGTTCTGCCCCGCGCATGACGGGTTCATGCACCATGCACAGGTTATGGTCTAATTGAGTAAAAAC
>CBKYSX010000951.1:0-1943 GCA_966690745.1 uncultured Ardenticatenales bacterium | reverse complement strand
CTCTTTTTCTCTAAGACGTTGTTGTAAGAAACCACCAAATAACTGGTGATAAACAAAAGGACCTTCATGGGAATCCGGAGAGAGAGGATGAAGAAACAAATTGCGCTCGTAAATCTCGGTCAAAAGCATCGCCGGCTTTAATTGTTCCGTCACCGCCTGACAACTGGTCGGCGTTAATTCAAGTAAGACCGATGTATCCAATAGAAATTCTTGAATCTCCGATGGTTGTAATGCCAATACCTCCTCTGCTAACAAGGCAAAAATCGAATGATTAACCCCTTTTAATGCTTGAATATAGGCAGAGCGTTTGTCCCGATCTTTGATCGAGCCTAACACGGCACCCAATAATTGAAGTCCCGCAACCCATCCTTCGGTTTGGTGCAATATCGTGGAAACGTCTTTTGCATTAAGATCAAGATGATGTAGTTGATTTAGAAAGGTTGTGGCATCGGCTTCGCCAAAACGTAACTGCGAGAGTCGAAATTCTGCCAATTGTGCTCTTGCCCGCAACCGGGCAAAGGGCAACGCGGGGTCATATCGCGTTGCAAGTACAATGTGAAAGGTGTCCGGCAGGTAGTCAACCAGATAGGCAATAAAATTATGAATAGCCGGGTTTTCAATGACGTGATAATCATCCAGCACCAAAATTGTGGAGGATGTTGGCGTGGAAAGCAGTTGATTAATAAATAAAGTTGCCAGTTGGGCAGTTTTTGTTTCGGCATTCGGAACAGTTTGGACAAAAGTTAAGACTGTCTGCCCATCCTCTCGCAGATGAGGTTGTAACACAGCAACCAGAAGTGAGATAAAAATGGGGAAATCGTTATCCGTGGTATCCAGAGTTGCCCATGCCAAAGAGAGGTTGCTATGAATGAGCGTACCGGCGAGGCTGGTTTTGCCCGACCCGGCGGGGGCGGCAATCAGGGTAATCCTGTGCTGTTGTACTGCCTCTAGAAGAGCATTTTGGAGGGGTATTCGTGGTATAAAGTTTGCCCGATGTTGTGGCGGCTGAAGTTTGGTGTAGGGGAACCAATGTTTCGGCATGGAATGAGTGGAGGAGTCACTGTTTTCCATCGAAAATCTCCTTATATCGCCATAGTACTCAACAGTTTAACATAAAAAGAATGTTCCAAGAATCTCTTTAGTTGTCCTACGGGTTTTCTTGAAAGGTTATTTACATCAAAGACTGAGAGAGCAAAAAGAACCTTCCCTTTCCCCAAAACAGTGCTACAGTACGCATTGTGTGCGTTCTTTCCCGGTACACTTGATACCATAAGGCAATAAGGGGAACGCTATGCACCCCGTTCAACCGTCTTATACGTATGCGGAGTTACAAGATGAGTGATAAATCAATGAAGATTGAAACCGCCGCGATTCACGGCGGACAAGAACCGGAACCTGTAACGGGGGCAGTAATGACCCCTATTTTCCAAACCAGTACCTACGCCCAAACCGCCCCAGGCGAACATCGGGGATATGAATATAGCCGCACGGATAACCCCACCCGCCATGCGTTGGAAAGAAATCTGGCGGCATTGGAAGGCGGCAAACACGGGCTGGTCTTTGCTTCCGGGCTTGCCGCCATCACGACCTTACTGGCAACCTTAAAACAGGGCGACCATGTGGTGGCATCCGATGATTTGTACGGCGGAACCGTCCGTTTGTTTGATCGTGTGCTAAGTAACTTCGGACTAACGTTTACCTATGTAGATTTAGCAGGCGATGGCGCAGATGAACGATTAGGGGTGGCATTGACCCCCGCCACCAAAATGATCTGGGTCGAAACCCCTTCCAACCCACTCCTCAAACTCATCAATCTCAAAATGGTGGCAGATATAGGGAAGCAACATAGTATCCTAACGGTCTGCGATAACACTTTCCTTAGTCCTTATCTGCAACGCCCGTTGGAATGGGGCATTGATGTCGTGATGCATTCCACCACCAAA
>CBKYSX010000950.1:0-1944 GCA_966690745.1 uncultured Ardenticatenales bacterium | reverse complement strand
CAAGGAGAAATAACAATCTCCCCCAAAAGCCGCCGCTCTCCGCTATCCCCTTCTAGTGGAATAACCTGACCCTCCACCACCCTATACATTCCCGCCCACAATTGATACGCTCCCGGCGGCATATCCGCCGGAATATCTACCAAATGTAAATCCTCCACCAACTGCCCCGCCAGCCAACGGGTCGTTGGCACAAATCCCATACTCGGCTGGCTGTCATGCTGGGCAAGCGGTGCGCCCCCATCCAACGATGTCAGGTGAATATAGGTCACATAATTCTGATTCGTCTGCTCCACATTAAACCACATCAATGTGACGGGCAAAGGGTTCCCTACCCTCACAGGTTTTGCCTTCCATGCCACCAATTGCGCCTGTGTTCCAATCGTCGCGATACCGCTTGCGGGTCCGGCATACGCCACCGGCTGTTTCGTAAGTTGTGTAATGCCAACTAAAATCAGTAGGGCAATTCCAAAATAAAGAACGCCTCGTCGCCCCTTGCGAAACGCCAGAATACCGATAACCACGAAAGGAAGCAATCCTAATCCATAGGATAGGATCGGGTTATTTGCCATCGGGTATCCGTCAAAGCGGGCAATTTCCGACGTCGGCTCTACAGGCACAGTGGCAACCCCTAACACCCCGCGTGCTTCCACGTTGATGCTATACGACTCCTCAGAGGCATTCACACCCCTTGTACCCATTGAAGGGTAGGCAAAACGCGAAAAAGAGAGAAGATCAGCATCGGCAGAGTAAAAATACACATCTATCGAAAATTCATCGCCACGTACACGGCTAATCTTTATCTGAGTACGCTCCCCAACCCCGGTCACCGCTTCCGGTGCCCGTGCCAACGCCCATCTTTGCTCTTGCACGGTCAAGGGTAAAAACTCCGCCGTCCATGTTGCGCCGACCTGCCCGTTGGCGGCATCTTCCTCCCACATCGAAACGGGATAGCGGGCAAGGTCTACCGCCCGTTCTTCATAGGGCAGATGCGCCAACCCCGACCATGCCAGCCAGAGCAACAGCACCCCTATCACCGCGTACCCCATTATCGTCATATGGCGCGACATCCATGCCACCGCCCCCCCGACCACCAATGCCCCCGCCAACGCCGTAATCCCCAACCATCGCCAGGGGTATTGAATTAAGCCGAAGGGGAATACGAATTGTTCCCACAGGGGAAAAGAGAAAGGCGAGAGGAGAAAGAGAGAGGAAAGCAGGGTTATCCCGCCAAAGAGCCAGATGGCTTTATGGTGGCGGAAGTTCCATAGCCCTGCTATCAATGCCACGCCCAACAATGCTACCTGCGCCCACGATAAGGGGTGTTCCCCTGCCACCCCCTGATTCGGAAAATAATGATAGTCGGCAGAGGCGGCAATCCATTGCCCCAAGGGTTGCAAGTGTGTGGCAAAGCCCAACCCACCCACATCCTGCGAAATCTGTACGTAGCGGGATTCCAACAAAATAGGAAGCCAGTAAAAGGCACTCAATGCCGCCGCGCCCAAAGTTGCACCCGCCATGCCCAGCAGATAACGGCGTTTGTCGGGCTGTTGAAAGAGGGCTATCAGACACCATGCCGCCAACGGTAGGGCAATCAGAATCACACTCAAATTATGGGTCAGTACCAGCCCTGCCAGCGCAAACATGAACGGCACAAACCGTCCGCGCCACACCGCCCACAACAGCCATGCCCACCAAACAAACGCCCAGCTTTCCGCCAACGCCCCGCGCAGTTGCACATCGGCAAGGTGATAGGGGACATAGGTATACATGACGGCGGCAATCACCCCCGCCCCTTCATTCGGCTTGTCCTCCCTGCGCCACACCTCCCGCGCCAACGCCCACATTCCCACCGCCGCCAACGGGTAGCTGAGGGCATAGGTGGCTTTCATCGCAACTATGGGCGACAACCCGATGAATCGTCCGATGAGGGCAACGTAATAGGTA
>CBKYSX010000949.1:0-1950 GCA_966690745.1 uncultured Ardenticatenales bacterium | reverse complement strand
CAAAGCTCGATCCTGATCGCCTGGAGCAATGGCGAACAGGCTGGCATAGATATAAATTTTGCCAATCAACGTATAGATTTGGTTATACAATGCCATCCAGTCGGCAAGGGTGTGTGCATCTGCGCCCAATTTGCCTGCGTAAGTAGCGGCACTTTCCAGCAGAGTATTTAAGTCGGCGATCCCGGCTTCCCACGCACTATCATCGGGATAAACACTATAGGCATCCCACGTAAATTCAACGGGGATTTCGCTACGAGGCGGAACGGAAACAGTCATTATTTCTCGCTTTCTTAAGGTGAAAAGATTTTGATACTGAACGAATTCAGCATATCAGGTGGTTTAGGTTAAACGCACGGGACCTTCAACACACAACAACGACCCATCACTATGTTCGCACATACCACATATCCCGATGGCACACCCCATATAAGCTTCCCACGAGAGTTGGGCGGGAATGCCGTAGCGGTGTGCCAGCGTTTCCAGCGCATGGAGCATTCCGTGCGGTCCTACAGCGCAGATGCTATCAATTTCACCCTGCGCCAATAAGCGTTCTACGGGAGCCGTGACCAACCCTTCTTCCCCGAAACTGCCATCATTGGTCGTAGCGTAGACGGGAACGCCTTGCGACTCAAACTTCTTGACCCCGATAATATCTTCCGCTGTGCGCCCACCAATAAAGCCAATCGGGTCCAGACCCTGCGCCTTGTACCATTCTGCCAGCCACGCCATCGGTGCAACCCCGTAGCCGCCACCGATTAAGGCAGGACGATTGCCCATCACACGGAAGGGTTGCCCGAACGGGCCACGAAACCAGACTTTATCCCCGACTTGCAATTGATGCATCGCATTGGAAAACGGTCCGACTGCCGCCACGGTCAGGGTTAGGGGATTGTGGTAGGCAAGCGAAAAAGGTTTTTCATCCAACCGGGGCAACCATGCCATTACGAATTGTCCGGGCAGGGCGTTGGGCATTGCACCATCGAACACAAAGGTTTTGATGCGGTAATTTTCGTCCTGAATTGCTTGTATGGTTAAGGGTTGGGGCGTTAAGGCAAACGCCCCGACAGGACGTGCGCTGTGTAATAAGGTTTCGGGAATCACCAATGTGCCTCGTGGTATGACATGAGGTTGAAACCTCATGCTGATACGGAAAGCCTGCTCAAGCAGGCTAACGACAAGGGTACCGTGGCTATTGTACCTGTAGCCTGGACAATCCTCAATTAAATCTGCAACAACCTTATACGAGTTTGACCATTGTGGTGACGGCTGAAAATCCCAACCGGCGGGTCATCCATCCGGTGTGGCGCGTGTGCATGGTCATGAACCCCAGACGTTGATACAACCGTTTAGCTTCAGGATTACTGTCCACCACCTCTAACCGCACCGTACGATAGTGGTGGTGGCGGGCATACGCAACAACGGCTTCCAGCAACGCCGTGCCTACCCCTTTACCGCGCCATTCACGATCAACGGCAATCCCATCCAATACCAGTTCTTCTTGCCCGGCACTCCTTTCCAACAAGATCCCCAATGCAATCCGATTTACCCCTGACAACCATCCAAACGTTTGAATTAAATCAAAGGGGCGAATGGTGGCGAAATGGTGTTGTCCGTCATGAAGTCCTGCAAGTCCAACCAACCTGTCGTTCACCCGAGCGGCAATCCCGTACTCTAACATTAATCCTTTTGCCAGTAGCGTATGCCCTTGTACATCATCGCCCAGAATGGGGGTTAGTTTTTGGCGAAAGGCTTCCATATAAAGGGTGGCGGCATCCTCGCGCAAGGGTTCGGGAATGCCTACTTGAATCAGCATCAATCTATACTCGAATTTGGGCTTGTATGGTATAGTGCGACCTGTTGAATGCGTAGTATAACGGCGTTTTTGACACCCACATAAGCGAGATATACAGGAGCTCCCTATGAACGACCTGATGATTGATGATGTCTTTG
>CBKYSX010000948.1:0-1951 GCA_966690745.1 uncultured Ardenticatenales bacterium | reverse complement strand
GCGAAAAATAACCGAGCTGGAAAAAACCGTCCACGACCTACTGGACCGCGAATATCTTTTGCAAAGCGTGCTGGATGCGATTCCGGTGCGGGTCTTCTGGAAAGAACGGAACAATTTGAGCTACCTCGGCGCGAACCGTCTTTTCGCGCAGGACGGTGGGTTAGACGACCCCGCCGCCCTGATCGGCAAAACCGACCATGATATGGTGTGGGCGGCGCAAGCCGAATTGTACCGTGCCGATGACCGTGCCGTGATTGAATCGGAAATCTCGAAAATCAATTATGAAGAGCCGCAATCCAGCGCGAGCGGCGATATTTGGCTCCGTACCAGCAAAATTCCCCTGCGGAACAGCGATGGCGATGTCATCGGGATGTTGGGAACCTACGATGATATTACCCCGTATAAACGGGCGGAAGCCGACATCCGCGCCAGCCGGGAACGGTTGCTGGCGGTGGTCAATAACGCGCCCATCGTGTTGTATGCCGTAGATGCCGAAGGACGTTTCACACTGTCCCAGGGGCGCGGTCTGGAAGATTTGGGCTTAACCCCCGGGCAATTGGTGGGCATCAGTGTCTATGATGTTTATAACGGGGTAGATGATATTGTCGAAGGACACCGTAAGGCGTTGGCGGGCGAATCGGTCTATTACGTGGTAGAGGTTCAGGGTCGGCATTACCAGACATGGCTGATTCCCGAAAAGGATACCAACGGAACCGTGACCGGCGTGGTCGGGGTTGCCATTGACGTAACCCAACGCGCCGAAGCGGAACAAGCCCGAGACGAAGCCTTAAAATTCAGCGAATTGAACCTGCAAATGAGCCAGAGCCTTGCCAAGGCGACCACCGCGCGGGAAGTGCTGTTGGCGGCGATGGACACCGATATTGATTTCGGCGACTACTCCACCAGTATTTCCTACATTGATATTGATGCCAACGGCGAGCCGGAATATACCACATTGGCGGCGACCAGTACCGAGCCGGATCCCAACGCCGCCGTTCCGATTGGAATGCGGATTGACTTGAAGGTCCTCCCCTTCAGCCAGATCTGGTTTAGCCAGCGTGATACGCCGATTCTGATTGAAGATGTCGAGAACGATCCTCGCGTAGACCCCAATACAGCGGCGTTCTATCGGATGAGCAATATCAGTACTACCGTCACGATTCCGATGTATCAAAACGGTCGGTGGGTCGGCATTATGGGGGTCTACTGGCAGAAACCGCACACCTTTACCGAAGCGGAAATCCAACATTACGCCACTCTGCCGCGCTTCATTACCCCTATTGTTGACAACCTGCGTCTGATTGACCAGTTGGAAGAGAACCTACAACAGTTGGAAATTGCCAACGCGATGGCATTGGAAAACGCCCGCCTGAAATCGGAGTTCCTCGCTACGATGTCCCACGAACTCCGCACGCCCTTGAACGCGATTGAAGGGTTCACCAGCGTCATCCTTTCCAACATGGGGGGGGTGGAATACAACCACCGCACCCAGCACTATGTCGAACGGGTGAACACCAACAGCAAGCGGTTGTTGTCGCTGATTAACGACTTCCTCGACCTCTCCCGGATTGAATCGGGGCGGTTGCAATTGGCAAATTCCCCCTTCGCCCCGCGCCAGATGGTCGAAAAATTGCAGGCGCAGTTGGGTGGGTTGGCGCAGGCAAAAGGGCTGGACTTTACCGTCCATGTAGATTCGGCTCTGCCCGATACCTTGTTGGGCGATGAAGAGCAGTTGTCGCGGGTGTTGGTAAACCTGTTGGGCAACGCGATTAAATTTACCGAACAGGGGTCGGTATCGCTGGAATTGCGGCAATTGGATGACCAGTGGCACTTACAGGTCAGCGATACCGGTATCGGAATTCCGCCCCACGCCCGCGAATACATCTTTGAAGAGTTCCGTCAGGTAGACAGCTCCTCGAAGCGGAAGTTTGGCGGTACGGGGTTGGGGTTG
>CBKYSX010000947.1:0-1951 GCA_966690745.1 uncultured Ardenticatenales bacterium | reverse complement strand
AGCCCGATCACCAAACGGTCATAGCTGAGCATCTCGCCCCCCTCAATCATTACCCGTTGTTCGCGGGGGGCAATGCCGCGTACCATTCCTTTTACCAGACGAATCGTATCATCGGTAAAGAGACGGTCGAAGGGGATTCTTGCTTTGTCGGGGGTAATTTTCGCCGCCGCCACCTCGTGCAACCATGTAATCACCTGATGGTACTCATTGCGGTCCACCAGCGTAATGGTTGCCCCTTCCAATTCCCCCTTGCGCTTAAAGTCGGCAAGGTCGAGGGCAGTGCGTAATCCGCCATACCCCGCGCCTAAAATGACAATATCCATTGGTATCCAATGTCAAGGGTATTGGTAGGAACTCTGACCCACCCCTGGTTTCGCTACGCTACACCAGGAGCTACCTATGAGCTGAACGGCAATCGTACCGAACGTAAGGTCGTAAGCTCATTGGTAGCCATGAGTGGAGCAACGCGGAACTCATGGCGGGGTATAGGCAGTTCTACTTTTTGACCCGTATTGACCCTATTCTTCGCTTTGTTCTTTTCGCAGACGGCTTCCCAAATCTTCGCGGGGTTTGGCATCTTCGCGCCATTCCTCCGACATTTCTTCCAGCATGGTGCCAACGGCGCGGGGGACAGCCGCGCCAATCCGCAGGACTTCACCCGCCACCCGTTTGGCGCGGTCCCGTTGTTCGCGGGGGAGCAATGACATGGGCAATCCTGCCAGTGTCACGCCAAAGCGGGTTAGGGTTGCCACCGTTTGGCTTAGTTCTTGTGTCAACTCTTCGCTGATGAGAGGTTTTTTCGGTTCAGGTGTTTCGCTCATAAATCCTCTACGACTGCATAGTTCATAGTGCATATCTATTTGTAGTCGTTGCCGTTTATGCAATATGCACTATGGAATATGGTACTGTTTCATTTGTTGCCGGTATTATTCTGCTTTACGCAACCGCGTCTGTGCCAGTTGCGCCAATGTACCCACCCCGGCGCAGAACATGGCGATTTTGAGTTCTTCGTGGTAGGCGTGGAATTTTTGATGGACTTTTTCAACGCTCTCGTTGGCTTCTTTGAGCAGGGGCGCGGCAGTGCCTATGAGTGTTGCCCCCAACGCTATCGCTTTCGCAACATCCACGCCATTGCGAATCCCGCCACTGGCAAAAACGGGGATATGAGAGGGTAGTGTCGCCCGAACCTCTTGCAGGGCGATGGCGGTGGGAATACCCCATGCCGCAAAGGTATGGGCAATCTGGCGGCGCAGGGGGTCGGGTTGACGGTGCGCTTCAACCTCGCTCCAACTCGTACCACCCGCCCCCGCAACATCAATTCCCTGTACCCCGACCTCTACCAACCGTCTGGCAACCGATGCGCCGATGCCATTACCCACCTCTTTGACAACGACAGGCACAGACAACCCTTTCACCACTGCTTCAATTTTCGCGTACAGCCCTTTCCAATTGCGGTCCCCTTCGGCTTGCACCGCCTCCTGTAAGGGGTTTAGATGTAGAAAGAGTGCGTCTGCCTCAATCATCTCAACGGCGCGGCGGCATTCATCCACGCCATAGCCATAGTTGAACTGCACCGCCCCGATATTCGCAAAGAGTAATAAATGGGGAGCGACCCGCCGCACCTGATAGGTATCCGCCAAATGGTGCGCTTCGATTGCCGCCCGTTGCGACCCCACCCCCATCGCCACCCCCAGCGTTTCTGCGGCTTCCGCCAGTCGCAGATTGATCGCGCCCGTCATTGTCGCGCCGCCTGTCATGCTGGAAATCAACAACGGTGCTTTGAGAGGTTTGCCAAACAAAGCCAGCGAGGTGTCAATTTCGTCCAAATCCAATTCGGGAAGGGCGATATGTTCAAAATAATAGCGTTCAAAGCCCGTCGTCACGCCCTTCGCGTTGACGTTCTGGTTTAAGACAATATCAATATGGTCAGTCTTACGGGATTCTATGGTAG
>CBKYSX010000946.1:0-1957 GCA_966690745.1 uncultured Ardenticatenales bacterium | reverse complement strand
CAAGATATTGTGACTCTAAGGTTAATCCATCCGCCAAATGTCCGATACCATGTGCCACGACTACTCCGTTCAATTGTTCACACTCTTCAATCGTATGTGTTACCACCGCTTGCACTTCGGCGGGGTTGGTCACATTGGCGGCGATAGGGAGGGCAAAAATCCCGTACTGTGTTTCCACCTCCCGCGCCAGCCCATTCAGCGTGTTTTGGTCGCGGGCGGTCAATACTAAGGTATGTCCCGCCGCCGCTAACGTGTGGGCGGTGGCGCGTCCGATGCCGCCTGTTGCCCCTGTAATTAAAATAACCATGACCTGTCTCGCTTCTCATTTCACGTTCGTTGAGGGTACTATGGCATAGGCGTTGAGCAGGCGGTATGATGTTTCTCACCCTGACGGCGGGACGCAGAACGCAAGATGCAGAAACGGCGAGTTCACTACAGACAATACAGAGAACGGCTGGGAGCTGTGGATTGAAGGTTACAATAAGGGGCAACCAAGTAGGGGCGGGTCATCGGAATGAAGAGCCATCCAGCCCTTGTTAAAGACCCGCCCGCGTCCCAAAATGATGTATGGTTTACGTCAACGGCGGGCGGGTGTGTGCTCTGTAAGGGTAGTCATACCATTCCGACCACCCGCCCCTACCTCCATGTGTACCCATATTGAAACCGTTTGATTTGTGGGTAATCCTTAGTTCTTTAGGGCGGGAAACGATGGGGATTCCCCCTTACGAGCAATTTTGGATTTTCCCCCGAATCCCTGGAACTTTTTATAGTGGGGATGCGTTACTACAATTACAAGCGCGGAATTAATCAACCCGCTTCAATGAATGAACACCGAGAGGAAATAACGACAATGCGTACCAAAAACGGGCTGATTGCCCTTCTGACCTTTGTTCTGATGTTTTTGATGGTGGCGTGTACCACCGCGACCCCCGGCGGAACGGGCGATGTTGCCGCTCCGACTCCGGAAGCCACTGCCGATTGTCCCGATAGCAATGTGCGCGGAACCCCCGTGCCGTTGGAATCCGCCGGAAATACCGCCGATTGTCCGCCCATTCCTGAAGATGTTACTGAAGGCACGCCGGTAATTACCGGACCGATTACCGATACCACCGATGGAACCGAATCGGGGAATGTCGGGGACATGGAAATTGAATGGAATCCGTCGCCGGAAGAAGTGATTGCCCAATACAGTATCTTTGGCGGCTTCCGTATGCGCCCTACCGCCACCGAATTGCCCCAATGGACGTTGTACGGGGATGGTACCGTGGTGTGGACGATGGATGGCGACCCGACCACCGGCTTTACCAATCAAGTAATGATTGGCAAACTGTCGGAAAGTGAAATGCGCGAGCTGTTGTATGCTGTCAATGAAAGCGGCTTCTGGGAACTGGATGATCGTTACAGCGATGATATGATTGCCGATGCCGCCAGCGCAGGCATCATTATTAACCTGAGCAATCAGGCGAAGCAAGTCGTGGTCTATCCGGCAGGACGCGAAGATACTCCGGCGGCATTTAACGCAGTGATGGATCTGCTCTTGCAAACCAAACCCGCCGACAGTGCCGAAGTTGAACCGACGGAATTTACCCTGACCGCCGAATTTCTGGGGAACATTGCCGAAATGCCCGCCGATGCCCAGCCTTCTTACATTGACTGGACGGTAGATGGGGTTGTGTTGGCGGATAGCGTGACCGGGCAAAGCCTGACGGCGGAACAAGCCGAAGCCGTACAAGCCTTCATCAACGAGAACGGGACGATTGTTGCCGAAGACGGCGTAGGATACAACATTCGCTTAGAAGCGAATCCGCCCCGCCCTCTGCAAGAATTTACGCTGAGCTAAGCGCGAATTTCCTATCCCAATCGTAGTAAAGCAAAGTAAACTAAAGGGAGAATGGTTGCTAAAGCCACTCTCCCTTTTTGCATGAGTGTAAACTTTGACTTTTACCATAAATAGATT
>CBKYSX010000945.1:0-1959 GCA_966690745.1 uncultured Ardenticatenales bacterium | reverse complement strand
GAGAGGTTTACCCTTATCGCCTGTTCTCTCTCTATAGTGTTAGGTCAGGACGGGTCTTGACCAAACAAAAAAGCCCGCCCTATGTTAAAATACAACAGGGCGAGCTTTATCTCGCGGTGCCACCTGATTTCGCACAGCAACTTCACATAATATGTAAAAGATTGCAATGCCTCTTATACGCTTTATCGGGCGTACCCGCCTTGCTTAATACGTAAATTCACGGTTCGCAAGGAACTCGGGAGGGGATTCGGGATGGGGGTGGTTGTCTCGCACCGAACGACAACTCGCTGAACACCGCACCAGCACCTACTTATCTCCGTCAACATCCATCTTATAAGATTGTATCAGCAGTATAAGCCAATCAACGGGGGAATGTCAACTGTTGGTATACTTCCGCCCCTAACAATTAGCAAACGAAAGTACCCTTGCCCCCATACCCTGATATGGTATCATCGGCGCAAGTTTCTGCACTTATAGAGTAGGAGGGTAGAGAGGGGAGTGTCCCCCATTCGTCCTTTCTTCTCTACCCTCTTTTGCCCGTATGGATGCCAGCCCTTACAACGAACCACGCCTCTATGACATCGCCTATGGCTGGCGTGATTTTCGGGCGGAATGCGAATTTTTAATCGGCGAATACCGGCGGCTTCATCGGCAACCTCCAATGTCGGCAGTTGAACTTGCCTGTGGCACGGGCAACCATGCCCGCATGATGGCGGCAATGGGAATTAAGACCACCGGGTTGGACCAGAGTGAGGCAATGTTGACATACGCCCGGACTCAACCGGGCGGGGACGACCCTGATGTGACATGGCAAGTCGGGGATATACGTGATTTTACCCTGCCTTCACCCGTAGACCTTGCCTTTTGCCTGATGGATAGCCTCAGTCATTTGTTGACGTTGGACGACTTGTTGGCGCATTTAGGGGTAGTCGCACAGAATCTAACAAAGAGGGGCGTTTATATTATTGACCAATCCCACCCCCGCGATGTATTCGGACACCCCGAACCGGGAATGCCCGCCGAATGGGAAAGCGAAGACGAAGATGGTACGGTGATGGTCGAAACGATTTGGGGCGAAGAAGAGGACCCTTTTGATGCCACGACCCAGATCGGGCAACTCACCGTGACGTTGACAGCCTACAGGAATGGTGCAACCGTTCACCAAATCCGTTCGGTTGTGCCATCCCGTTTATGGTTGGCGGGGGAAATGGAAGCGGCAATTCGTCTTAGTGGCGCGTGGCGTTTCATTACCCGTTACGGCGCACTATCTGCTACGATTCCATGGCAGAACGAACCCCCCGCCACAAGGATGGTAACGGTATTGCAGAAAGTGGGATAGGACATTGCTCTCCCTTGCCGATTTTGGGACAACTAAGGGAACCATTTCTGCGTCATATACGTAAAGAATAGCAAGGCTAAGAATGACTACGGCAAGCGCAACGAAGCTCTTAGAACAAGACCTTCATTACACCTCATATGGGAGTGGACCTCCCCTGGTGTTGGTACATGGATTGGCAGGCTCAACCCGTTGGTGGCGGCGGAATATTCAGGCATTAAGCCCCCACTTTCGGGTCTATCTGGTGGATTTACCGGGTTTCGGGTTGAGTGGCAAAGGCAAATCGTTAGAAGAGTTGACAGGGGTACTACCCTATTGGTTGGATGTAATGAGTTTGGAATGTGTTCATCTGGTCGGGCATTCGATGGGGGGCTATCTGGCTCTGCATTTGGCGGCGATGTATCCGGAACGGATTAACCGACTCTGTTTAATAGATTCGGTAGGCGTACCGATTGGTGCCAGAATAGGCAATATGATCGGACGGGTGATTAATTCGATTCAACACAGTTCGCTCACCTTTATACCAACGGTGATTAGTGATGGATTGCGGGCAGGGATTCCGCACCTGATTGAATTAACCAAAGAAATTGTGGAAGTGGATGCGCGTCCTCTGCTTCCGAAAA
>CBKYSX010000944.1:0-1966 GCA_966690745.1 uncultured Ardenticatenales bacterium | reverse complement strand
GGCGCGATAGGCAACCACGCCCAACAGTGCCAACGATACCACAATCAGCCACACCCCACTCGCCTTGCTCAATACCCCTAATCCGACCAATACGCCTATCAGCATGACTTCCCGCATAGCAGGCAATTGCCGATTCTGCGCCCCTTTTAACGCCTGCACCAACCGCCAGATTACCAATGCCGCCGTCACATTAATGGCGTTGTCGTTGTTCGCCATGGCGGAAATAAAGACAAATTGAGGAATAAATGCCAGCAACGCTGTACTTAGCAGGGCAGTGCGATGGGCGTGGTCGCTATCGCCCACAAGCGTGTGAATCGTTTGATAAATCGCCCATAACATAATCACCGCCAAACCGATGGAAAAAAAGCGGGTCAGATGCAGTGCCAGAATCGCACCCTGCCATGGAAAGTTTTCTGACGGGTCATGCAGAAAATAATTCCGCTTGATGGGGTCAGGTCCGCCGCCAATGGCGGCATGGGGATGGACCTGGGCATAGCGGCTTGGAAAATCGCTTTGATCTACCCATGCTATAAGCAGGGCGGCGGCAAGATAATAACCGGGGCTTTGGGTTCCCTGCTGACGAAAAAGGGCAGTGGTGTTCGGTTCGGAAACGGGCATTTCTCGTTCTGTCACCAGATGATGGATGAACGCCATGTGCCAGATTTCGTCGGGGGCTTCATAGGGCGGTACAACCACGCTGTAGATACCTGCGACCAGCGCAAACAGCACCAGGAGTGTTGGCAGGGTAACAAAACGGGACATTATGGAATCTCGCGCCATTTTGTGCCGTCCCATTCAAGCGTTGCAACGATCCAGTCGGAGGTTTCCGTCCACTGCGGGTCACCTCGTTCGTCAGTGGTACCGGTAGGTTTTATCATTCCGGGGATTCGTTCCAGCGTTTCAGGATCATACAAACCCAACCGCAGAACATAGGTGTCGGGGGGCAGATCGGTTGGCAATTCCATGAGTGCGCGGTCAGAAAGATCGTCCGTCATTTGCCAGTATTTGGGGGGAAACACCCCACCCAGCGGTGGAAAATCTGCGGTCTTTAGGGGTGTCGGGTCGTCCGGGGCAGTCAGGTGAAAAAGTGCTTGAGCATCACCCGTAATAGAGTTCAGTTGCATATTCCAATTAAACAATATTGTTATGGCTGATTCTTCAATTGTCCTCTGTTGAATCCGGGGAGGATAGAATCCCGTGATGTATTCACCAAGTTCCAGAGGTGGAATCTCCCGCACCAAAATAGAAATAGGGCGGAAGGGGCGGATGGTTTCACCGTTCCGCGTAACGGGCAAAGCCACCAGCGTTTCATGGTCAAAAATGTCAATTTCTAAATGGGCGATGCGGGGCATGGAGGCATCCGGCGATACCTGCATCGTGGCACGGTCAACGATGACTTCCCCCGGTTGCCACCCTGTGATGGGCGCACGTCCCCCATCGGGGTACGAATTATATTCACCAATGAATTCCCCCGCACCATCAAAAAACTTTAACCCGATGGAAAGTTGCTCTGTAATCGGTTCGGTGACACGCCAGTAGAGGGTAATAGGTACAACGTTGCCGGGGAGGTAATTCGGAATATCAAATGCTTGATATTCCTGCTGTTCCAACTGATACCCTTCCAATACAATCGAATCGCCAAAGGTTGCGCCGATGGGAGTGGAGGAAGTGGGTAACAACGGTAGTGTATCCGCCGCCACATAGGCAGGACGAATCAACCAGAAGGGCATGATGAGTGCTATCAGCAACCATGCCCCGCCCATCACCGCGCCTAGCCGCGCCCCCCACCGCCCACTGCGTACCATTCCTATCGCAATCATAAAGGCAATGGGAAGTATCGCCGGGAACATCAGCCGCCCCAACGGAGCAATCGTCAGGCGCATCCACCGGAAATGGAGCAACCCCACCAGCAATACCTGCCCGATCATCAACAGAACGACGATTCGTTGGGTGGTAGTCCATCCTT
>CBKYSX010000943.1:0-1966 GCA_966690745.1 uncultured Ardenticatenales bacterium | reverse complement strand
AGTTGACCCTGTACCGCGGCTTCATTTGCGCCAATGAGGTCAAGCGAAGTGCGATTGGCGAACCGGATCGTACCCTCGGGCGAAAGTACCCAAAGGCATTCCAGTGTTGCGTTTAAGATTGTCTGAAAGAAACGATTGTCATCAACCGGCGCGGAAGTATCAATAGTCATGGAATTGGTGGGTGTGGTCGTTGACGTACCAACACCTATACATTAGCTTCCCTAATTTTGATGGCAAATGCGAGGTTCGGCAATTTTGTGAAGATGGGGTTTGTTTATAGTTTGTAAAGGTTTGTCAAAGTTGCTCTTAATAATAGTGAGTTTCATGCTTGAATGCCAGAGATAGATGTACTTACAACAAAAAAGGTGCGGAATTTCCGCACCTTTTTTTGTTGCTTACTCCTTAGAAAGCTTATTCTTGTGCACGTTGAATGAGCGGGAAGTAGAGCAGGTAACTTCCGTCGCCTCCCATACCTTCCGTTTCCACCGCACCGAGGTCACACCCTTCCCCCATAGGGCGGGTCATATCCCGTTGGTCTACCCCGGCTATCGGGTCAGCGGTACAAATCCCCGCGTCTGCCGCATTCAGTGCCGGGCTGTTATCCAATAGAATGTGGGTACGGGTCGGTCCGCCATTGTTCGCCAACGAACCGAGCGCGGCATTCGCAACAATGGTTGCCCCGCAACTTTCGTCACTGGCAAGATTGGGAGCAGTGGCATCAATGGTTCCGTTACAATTAGCAGTTCGTCCGCCTGTGTTTGCCACAATACTGTTGGCAAGAGTTGCCGTTCCGCCAACGGTGGCAATGCCGCTACCGTCCATCATCGCGTTATTCTGGTATACTGTCACATGGGTCAGGGTGGCAGTGCCTGTTTCCCCGACCACGCTAACACCACCCCCGGTTCCACTACTGCTGTTGCCGCTAATCGTGCTGTTGAAGACCGTCAGTACCCCATCGCTATAGATACCGCCCCCCCCATCATTGCCTTCGGCGGAACCATCGGCGGTGTTGTCGTTAATGGTGCTTCCGTCTACGGTGAGGGTTCCGGCGGCACTATTCCACAACCCGCCGCCTTCGGTGGCGGTATTGCCAAAGATGGAGCTGTCTTTCACCATCGCCGTTCCCGCGCCCGTGATATGCAACCCACCCCCGTTGCCCGGGGCATCGCCCGTGATATTGTTGCTGAGTTCAATCCCCACCAACTCCATCATTGCGCCTGCGTTGTCTTCGATTCCACCTCCGGCGCGAAGCGAACTATTGCCCGTGATTTGGGAAGCCGTGACGCGCAAGGTGCCCCCTGTATCGTTCAGAATGCCGCCGCCACTTCCAGACGCGCCTGTGGCATGATTGTTGCGGATAATGGCATCCATCACGGTCAAGGTTCCGCCGTTGTTGTGCAATCCACCGCCGCCGGTATCAGCCGCCGCCCCTTGTGCGATGTTATTTTCGATGAGCGTAGTGGTCACAGTCATGGTTCCTGTCCCGTTCCACAAGCCACCCCCTTCATTGGCGGCGGTGTTGTTATAAACCCGACCCCCATCAAAAGAAGCAGTGCCTGCACCCGTCATATGATAGCCACCCCCATTGCCGGGGGCAGTTCCAACGGTATTGCTGGCAATATCGGTACTGCTAATCACCGTCGTTGTGGCGGCAAGCATGGCGTTGTCTTCAATACCACCCCCTGCACGATTAGCGTTATTTGACATAATCGTACTGCCGGAAACATTCAAATCGCCGCCATTAACGTTCAGAATCCCCCCGCCGCTTCCGGCGGTTCCCGTAGCTTCGTTGCCCATCACGGTAGTTGCCATAAGGGTCAGGCTACCCCCATCATTGAAGATACCGCCGCCGCCGTTGTCCGCATCGTTACCTTGAGCAATGTTGCCTTCCACCATCACGCCGTTTACCATCAGCATTCCAACTGCACTATTCCATAGCCCGCCCCCTTCGCTGGTGGCGGTATTG
>CBKYSX010000942.1:0-1969 GCA_966690745.1 uncultured Ardenticatenales bacterium | reverse complement strand
TGCAATTGGATGCCACCGGAACCGACGAAGCCCTAACCCTGTGGATTCGAGATTGGGGTCATTCTTTCGACCCCAACAGTATCTCCAAACCCAACCCTGCCACCCCGATTGAAGACCGTGCTATCGGAGGGCTTGGCATTTACCTAATGCACCAGGTTATGGACGAAGTGTCTTACCATTTTGATGTCGGCAATGGCAACCGATTGAAGTTGGTGAAACGAAGGAACACCTAAAATGGGTATTGAGTAGGAAGTATTGAGAAACAGCAAGGACACTCTCCTATTCCTCTTCCACAATGGGGCAGGGTAGAAATGTCGTTCTTCTCAATACTCAATACCCACTACTCCATCTGTTTATGTTCTACCCCCGTAGCCGCGTCTACCGTGCCCTTATTGTCTTAGGGGCAATTTTCGCGCTTATCTTTACATTACGCTATCCCCACCCACCGCTGGAATGGCAAGTGGTGGGGATTTTTGCGTTGCTCTCGTTGGGGGTGAAACGGGCGGGTTTCCGCGTGGCGGCAGAAGTGACGCATAGTCTCGTCAATGTCGTGGATGTAGCGGCGTTACTGCTGTTGGGTCCCATCGGCGGCGCGATTGTGGCGGTGGTCAGTACGATTATCCATGTGCAGATCTCCTTCTACCGGCGGGGGAGCCGTACCTGGAACGAAATGGTAGACCTGCCGCTCTTTGATGGGGCGGTAAAGATCTTGACGGCACTGGCGGCGGGTTATGCCTATTTAACGTTGGGAGGTGTTTTACGCCCGACCGAGTTCATGGCGAACCAACTATTGCCCCTCGCCGCCCTCTACGGAACATGGTTTGTCGTAGACCATTTCTTCTGGGTCATTCTGGTGTGGATTGCAGAAGGGCGAAACAGCGCGGTGGCGTTCCTGCAACGCATCGGGCGTGCCTCGCTAATGATCGAACTTGCCCCCCTGCCCATGGCATTGCCGCTTGCGGTCGCGTGGGAACTGTTCGACCCTGCACTCCGTTTGGTGACACTGCTTGCGGTCTTTATGGTGGCGGTGCTGGTACGCGCTTTCACCAATGCGGTGGCACGTTCCGAGAATCGTGTTAAAGCGGTGAACGTGCTGAACAAATTCGGGCAACAGTTGGCGCAGGGGCAACCTGACGAAGAAAAGGTTGTGGATTTACTCTATCAATATGCGACCCGCATTTTGCCCGATGCCGACTATGAATTGATTCTGCTCAACCCCGATGGTTCTGCCAAACCGATGTTGCTGAACCCCAGCCATGAAAGTATCGCTCTCCCTTTGATGGAGTACATCCTGCCCCTGCTCAAAGAGCGTTCCAATGCACGGCTGTTGGGGGATTTGTCCCGCTATTCATTGGCGGTGGAGGCACAACGGAGCGCGAACGAACGCCCGTCCAGTGGTGGCGCAGTGCTGATGCCTCTCTTGTCGGGCGAAACCTTGTTAGGTTTGTTTGTTGCCAAAAGCAAACGCCCCTACGGGTTGACCACCGACGATGGACGTTCCCTTTCGATTCTTGCGACACAGGCAACGATTGCCCTGCAAAACACACGCCATTTCCGGCAGGAGGCGCGGCGGGTACGCCAGCTCGCCACGATTGCTGAAGTGAGTCGCATGGTGGCTTCGGTTATTAAATTGGATGATTTGCTCTGGCAAGTAGCGGATTTGATTCAGGACAATTTTGGTTATTACCATGTTCAGATTTATCTAGTGGATTACGAGGTGAAAGAGGTCGTCTATCGGGCGGGGAGTGGTCCTGCCGGGCGGGGAAAATTCGCCCAGAATCCACCTCGTCTCAATCTTGGTACGGAAGGGATTATCGGGTGGGTCGCGGGTCAGGGACTCCCTTTGATTGTGCCGGATGTCACGCAGGAAGCCCGCTATATCCATCGCGCCGAACGCTTATTGCCCGATGTCCGATCTGAGCTGGCGGTGCCGCTCAAAATTGAGGAACGGGTATTGGGGGTGCTGGAT
>CBKYSX010000941.1:0-1973 GCA_966690745.1 uncultured Ardenticatenales bacterium | reverse complement strand
CTCAAAGAGGTTTTCATCTAAATTGACGCTATCCATGGTTAACGAGATCATGGGAAAAGCATCTGTATCTACTGAGGTGATTCGTAAGCCGGGCGTGTTGCCCTCTTGCGCCGCCGCCGAAGGGGGGGCGACCATCAAACCGCTTAAGACGATGGTGAGTAAGACCATCATCACCAAGGATTGGCTGAACCGACGCATGAACGATTACTCCTCTCCGAACCGAAATGAGTGCCGCGCCACACCCAGACCACACCGGGGTTGGGGGTGCGGCGCACCCATCATGCTATTCGCTTTGCTCTCTTGCTGTATATAGGAAGAGTGCGCCTGCGACACCAGCAGATCCAACCATGAAACGCGGCGTTGCGCGCCGCGTGTTGAAAGCGAATGGGGGGGTAGGTAGACGAAACGCCAACGGTGCATAGGCTGTGATGAATTAGTGATTAGTGAATAGTCACGACCTGACGTTTGCGGCGATTATAAAAGCGATAGGCGGCTTTGTAAAGGCAAACGGGGGTCGAAAGAATAAACGTTGGATTTTGACAAATCGAACATCAAGATTGGGGTGGGGATTGTCGTGAATGGCTAAGCCTGATATGCTAGTATTACCCATGTGGTCGTCCCCCCGCTCAATTCGACCAGAAGCAATAGCCATCCGACCGGAAAATGAGGGTAATTCTATGTCCAATGGATACTGTTTTTACCTTGAGCTATCAATTCCATTCTAATTTTAACCGGCGCGTTCAGGTATTGAACGCCCTACGCTTCATTCACCTTTTCCCCGTAGAAGGATTAGGACCCACGCCATGAACCCACGTCTTTCCATTTACTTCTCTGGTAGTCGTTCCCTTGTCCCTTTAGACCCGCGCCAAACGATGATTGGCGGAATTTCCGAAACCTGCAACCTTGATTTACGGGAATATTTTAGCGATCAATACATTCGGACAATTTCGCGCCGCCATTTCAAAATTACCTATGTTAAAGGCGAAGGCTATGCCTTGATGGATTTGGAGAGCCTGAATGGGACACAGGTCAATAATCTGAGGCTTACCCCCGGCGAGGCGGTTTTTCTGCGCCCCGGTGATATTATCCGCCTTGCCGACAACGATGATTTTATTTTTGAGGTGGTCGGGGAGCAGGATGAGGATCGCACCCAGCCCGTTCCGAATAGTTCCCCGATGGGGCGAATGCCGATGGCAGAGGGGTTGTTGCACCTTGCGCCCGACGGACAATATGTGCTGGATGGCTTTACGATAGCCCACGAATATTTGACCCCGTTGGAACACAAGTTGCTTGACTATCTTTATACGAACTCGGGGCGGGTTTGTTCTTACGATGAACTGATTCGGAATGTGTGGGGCATCAATAAGTATGACGATATTCAGGACAATTCTGTAGCGAAGTTGGTGAGCAATCTTCGTAAAAAATTAGACACCGTATCACCGGGCGCGGGGGTACGCCACATCCAAACAGTACACGGACGGGGGGTAAAGTGCCTCCCGGCGTAGAGGAATGGGTTGTTTACAAAAAATCGGGGTTCCCTGGGGGAACCCCGATTTTTTGTATCCCGGTTATATCTTCAGATAGAAGTTCAGCACTTTAAGCAAAAAATAAGACATCAGTTGTGCCATTCCTATTCAAGATAAATGGCACTAAATTCGACAGCGTACCTCTCTGCTACTTCTATAAATCGTAATAGTCTTTCCCCTTCTTCCTCCAATAGCGTTTCTTCCGCTTTACTTATCTGTTCAAAAGGTTCGATGATGAGGGTTACATTTCCTGTTTTCTGTTTGCCACGCCCACTTTTTTCGATTTTCCAGGTTCCTGCCACCATGCCATCTAAGAGAAAGGTGGCGCGAACCCGCGCCGCCGACAGAAAACCTTTGGTGCGATGCGCTTCTGGCAAAATACGTCGCCGGTCGGCGTGGGAAATCACCAGATTATCATATTCGGGGATAAAGCGAACGGGGACGGGT
>CBKYSX010000940.1:0-1976 GCA_966690745.1 uncultured Ardenticatenales bacterium | reverse complement strand
ATTTCCCGATGGCGGGTACGAAGCATGTCCATGTTGAGCCGGATGTGAGTATGGAAAAAGTGGTGGTGGTAAAAGGTAGATTTGCCTGTGGCTTGAATGCCTACAAAAAGTATAAGTTCCATACGCATAAAAAAACGCGGGGGACATGCCCCCGCGTTGTCATGTTCGGTCCGGGACTGCCCACGGTAAAGTTGCCGATCATCTGCAACTCGCCATTCAAATAAAGTTCTACCCGCCATTGCCCGTCATCTATACCATCAATGTAATCGTACAGGTAAATATCCCGAACGGTTCCCGTAAAACCATAGGTTTCAAAGGGCCATTGCTGTTCCCGCGCCACATATTGTTCGTTATTGTGGAACCACAACCGCTCCATTTTATCGTTGGCGGTCATACCCGTGTAATCCCAGATGGAATAGACTTCCTGCGTACCTGAGGGGAAGGTAGCCTGCCCTTGCCCGTTGCCTGAAATTGCAAAGCGCAGGTTGGTGAACCGTTGTACACCCACCGGAGCCGGGTCGGTTCCTACGGTAGCAGTAGGAAAAGGAGCAGGGGTTTGAATGGTAGGGACTTCAAAGCCGGGGTCTACCTCTTCCGAGTTCGGTCCGCCGCCGGGAAACTCACCGCCCAATGTCGGGCTGGGAACCACCACGTTCGGGTCAAGCGTTGACAGAGGCGGGGGTGTGCCAACGGGGTCGGTGGTGCCACGTTCACAGGCAACCAAAAGCGCGGCGGTGAGCAATGTTACGACGAACAGAAGTCGTCTCATATTGAGGTCCTGATGGGTGAGGATGCAAGCGTAATCCCCACAACATTTGATGCAAAATCTTTGACGTTTATTGTAAACATTTGTGCTGAAATTTTCAAGCCACCCAAAATACTAGACATAGAACGGGAAATGCGAAACGAGAAATGGGAAACGCACCCTACCGCGCAAGTCCGTATTAAATTGCCTCGTCCTTTCGGGCGAGGAACTTATCGCCCGAAATAACTGCCTATCCATAACAACACGGTACGCCAGTTCGGAGCCAATGCCCAACTGCGGCGCAGGGTTTCGCGGGCGGTAAGGGAATCGCGGGCGCGGAGGTGGGCGAGGGCAAGTTGGCGATACCAACGGGGAAGGGTTGCCTTTGCCCATTGGTCGGCGCGAGGAACATAGCGCGAGGGGTCAGCCAGGATCGCTTCACGCAACTGTACATGGGATTGCGCCATTAAGGGATGGTTATGGGTGCTGTTTGCGCCATGCCAGCGATAGCCGGTTAAAGGCATTGAAATAAGCGCAACCGATTCAACCCCATTCAACAGACGGGCGAAAAATTCCATGTCCTCCAACCGTAAAAAGGTGGGATCATAGCCCCCGATGGCAAGGGCATCCTCCCGCCGCAAAAAAACCGCCGAACTATTCAACCCTAACCACGAATTACCCTGTGCGAGTTGCGCCGAAAGGTCGGGGATTGTTACCCTCACTGCGGTATCGGTCAGCCGTGTTTTGGGCAATCGCTCATAACCGGAGCCGGGGGTTTCATACGCGGTGTTGCCCCGTTTGCCATCGTTATCAAAAAAATAGTTGGTCGTGACCAGCCGTATATCGGGGAATTGTTGGACCAGCGACCATTGTGCCGCTAGTTTTTCGGTCAGCCAGTAATCATCAGCATCCAAAAAGGCAATCCACTCTCCTGTTGCGGCGCGAAGCCCGGCATTGCGGGCGGCGGCGGCACCCCGTTTGCTTTCGTGTAATACGGTCACGCCCATCGCCGATGCCATCGCACCAGTATCATCGGTTGAGCCATTATCCACAACCAAAATTTCGGCAGGGGGTAGCGTTTGTGCCTTCACGCTCTCCAACGCGGCGGTCAGCCATGGCGCGGCATTGTAGGCGGGGATAATGACGGAGATCGAAGGGGACATGGAATGAAATCAGAGGGAGTTTATGAGGGGGTAAAATTGCATAGTGCATAAACGACACAGACACTCCC
>CBKYSX010000939.1:0-2002 GCA_966690745.1 uncultured Ardenticatenales bacterium | reverse complement strand
GCAATGGGAACCCGTGCTTTTGGAAGGGTAGCCCTCTTTTTTGCGCCCGGTTTACAATTGCTCTTCTTTTTGCTGACCCCGCTTCTCAATGTCCGCGAAGCCATTAAAGGGCGAGTGGCGGATTCACCCGCTATTGAACAGGAAGAAGAACGGCGCGAAGAAGAAGAACAGGCTATCGTCATTGCCAGTGTGGTCGGCGACGAAGAAGCCGAAATTGAGCAGGAAGAGCGGGACATGATTTACAACATTGTCACGCTCAATCAAACCACCGTGCGCGAAGTAATGGTCCCCCGCCCTGACCTTGTGGTATTGCGGCGCGATAGCACGATGCGGGACGCACTTGACCTTATCGTTCGCGCCGGACATTCCCGCATTCCGGTCTACGAAAACAGTGTAGACAACATTATCGGGATTCTCTATGCCAAAGACCTTCTGAAAGATTTGATAGAGGAAGGGGCAAACAGCAAAACCATTGATGGGTTGTGGCGCGAACCGATTTATGTCCCCGCCAGTAAGATGGCAACTGAACTGTTGGAAGAATTGAAAAACCATCACGTTCATATTGCCATAGTACTGGATGAATATGGCGGCACGGCAGGGCTTGTCACTATTGAGGACATCCTGGAAGAAATCGTTGGCGAAATTCAAGACGAATACGATGCCGAAGAAGCCCCCTTTAATCGTATCAATGATTACGAAGCTGAAGTCAGTGGACGATTAGATATTGATGACCTCAATGAAGAGATGGATTTGGAATTACCCACCGAAGATAATGATACGGTGGGTGGATTGATCCTTTCGGCATTAGGGCGGGTGGCGCAAATAGGGGATGTGGTGCGGTTAGAGGAACAGGGTGTTACTTTTACGGTCAAACAGATGATTGGGCGGCGGATTGGGTTGGTGCGGGTAGTGGTAGACCGCCCCGAATCGGACGAGCCGCCCCTTCTGCCCGCCCCGGTGGAACAATCTGAAAATGGAACGGGCAACCCCGTGCCCGCCGCCCGAAATTTTGCTTCCGTCTTTAAACTTTTCTAGGCGTTCCGTCTATAGCAGAATGGTGGATAAGGATATTGTTCCTTATCCACCATTTTTTATCCAGATATGGCAACCAAATCGGAATTACGTGAAGTTGCATTACAAGCACACCGCAACGCATACGCTCCCTATAGCAATTTTCATGTCGGCGCGGCAGTGGAAATGGCAGATGGCTCTGTCTTTGGCGGCGCAAATGTTGAAAATGCGGCCTACCCGCAAACCATCTGTGCCGAACGTAGTGCGATTGTCAGCGCGGTGGCGGCGGGCAAAGGGGGGAAAGGTACCTTAAAGCGGGTCTATGTAGTTGCCGACCCGATGGCGACCCCTTGCGGTGGCTGTCGTTCCGTCATGGGCGAATTTGGCACCCACGACACCGAAATCATCATTGCCGATGTGCAGGGGCTGGAGCGGGTTTTTACGCTGAAAGAATTGCTTCCCTTATCCTTTGAGCTGGGGGATGACCCTACTCTATGAACTTTTACGAGATACCCCACACCCGCCCTACTACAAATTTCAGATAGCGCCCCTCTTTATGTGCCGCCATTACAGGATGGTCAAGCGGTTGCCCGACATCGTGGATGATTTGAAAGCGTACCCCTGCCTGCCGCGCCGAATCTGCCAGCAGGTCGCGGAACGCTTCGGGGCTAACCTGACTGGTGCAACTGGCGGCGGCATACCAGCCTCCATCGCTCACCGTGCGTAACCCCATCGCGTTCAACTTTGTATAAGCTTTGATGGCTTGCGGCAATTGTGCTTTGGTGTGGGCAAAGCTGGGCGGGTCACAGATTACAATATCAAATTTCCGTTTGCGGATACGGCATTGCTCCAAATAATCAAATACATCGGCGACAATAAATTCATGGGCGGCAGGGTCAAAGCCATTCAGGGTAAAATTGGCGCGGGCATCGTCGGCGGCGTTCGGCGCAATATCCACACCCGTTACATGGCTTGCGCCACCCCGCGCCGC
>CBKYSX010000938.1:0-2011 GCA_966690745.1 uncultured Ardenticatenales bacterium | reverse complement strand
CTCTTTCTCCTCCTTCTTAAGTAAAACGCTCCAAGCCCGCGACACTTGGGGCGTTTTGCGTTTAACAACGAGAAATGATGGGGACGAATGATTTTAATATCATTCGCTCCCCACACCCCTTGTTATAAGGCGTTTTGCATTTAGCAACGAAAAATAATGATGGTACCAATGATTTAGGGATCATTCGCTCCCTACACCCCTTGCTAAAGGGCGTTTTGCGTTTGTACTTTCAACCTGTAACTATAGCACATTTTTGGGTAATCTACCCTACTGTGCTTTTTTAAGGGTGCAGGCAAAGGATGTCAGGCAATGGCGCAGTAAATCCTTGCCATCCGTTTTTCTTCCTCAATGAGTAGAGTGAATCTCGAAAATTGAGCAAAAAACGCATCTTTTCATCTAATATGCTCGAAAGAAACCGAGTTTTCCACGGCAGAAACTCGGTTTCGTCCGTTCCTGACCTCTTTTGCCTACACCCCTTTTTTAAAGAGAATAAAGCACTCTTACAAAAAAAAATAGCGGTTCGCATCAGCGAACCGCTATTTTGATAGTACAAGAGTCTACCGCGATAACCCTTGCGTCTTGAAGTATTTGCTATTAAAGCTTTTGCCCATCCAGCCAAATTCAAACCGCTTTTCAACGCCATGATGGAGGGCAATTCTTACCTGCTCCATCCGCGCCGAATAATCGGTTTCCCGCACCACGCGCCCATCTTCAAAAACCAGTTCCAACACGTCCCCATACGCAAAGGGTGGCTCCATGCCCATATCCCATTCGTAATCCGGCAATAATTGGTCTGCCAGCAAAATCCGCCCCGTGTAGGGAATCGGCATACTGAGATCGCTTACCAGTTGCAGGGAGGGGTGGGCATTCACATGCCGTTCGGGGTGACGCGGACCGCCGGGAAAGACGCGCATTTCGGCAAGGAACAATCTGCCTTGCCGGACGACATAGTTATAGAAATAACCGCGATAACCCCATTCGCTGAGGTCTTTCAACGCCATATCGTTGGCGTAAGGATAAAACAACCATTCATTTTCTACTGCGACGAGGGAGTAAAGCATGCCATGATACAATAATCGGTCAGGCATTTGGGTAGTCATGGAGAAACGCTCCTAACCCATATTGGGGGGTATAACTTTTTTTGCCAGCAATCAGCCTACGGACTAAGACGTAATGAAAGTGGATTTAGTTTTGCACTAGGGCAAGAGTAACAACTTTCAATAAAATTTCCAATAGTATTTTAGGGGTCAGTCCGAAAGTCCCAAGTTTCAACCATAAAGTATGACAAATTTATCGTTCTTTCGATAGTTGTACGCTTGTAAACGTGACGGTACACTATATCCATGATTCCATCTTATCGCGCCACTTACAATCAGTTGTCGCGCCGGTTGTTGTCCAAACGGGCACGGGTTTACCATTATACATGGGGGGTCTTATCCATTAACTCCGATAATCCGGGACATTATGATGCGAATACGGCAACGTGGGAGGACGTGCCCGATCCGGAACGTGCGCTCGCCGAAGTCGAACGGGTATATCGCGAATTTAATATCACGCCGCGCATTCGCCTGACAGAATATAGCAAACCCGACACACTGGCGACTTTTTTAGAATCGCGCCAGTACGTGAATTACTTCGGACATGAACAAGAATCCCGAATTATGCGTTGGTCGCACACCCCGATTGATGTGCCTGTTGTGCCGCCATCGGTTCAGATTCGCCGCGCCACCCCCGATGATGTCCATGCGGTAGTACGTGTGATTTTTGAGGCAGAAAATCTGGTGGATGACTGGTCGCGCAACTATGTTACCTACGGATTGTATGACCCCCGTATAACTTACTTTATGGCATTGGTTGATACACAACCGGCGGCAGTGGTAGCATTGGGACAAACCAAAACCCTCGGCATGATTGATGACGTGGCAACCCTGCCCGCCTATCGCGGGCAAGGGCTTGCGCGTTATCTCTTGCAAACTGCCCAACATCATGCCGCAACCGATCTCATGTTGGA
>CBKYSX010000937.1:0-2012 GCA_966690745.1 uncultured Ardenticatenales bacterium | reverse complement strand
TGGGTAAAAACCCTTAGCATTCCATAGTGCATGGTGCATATTGCATAAGCGGCATCAAAGCCTTGCATACATAATACACACAATGCACTATGCAATTGTTGTTAGCCCATCAATTCCAGCACTTGCAGAACGCCAACATTAATAACGTTGAGCAGGGGTGCCGGGTAGAGTCCGAAGAAGATAAAGAGTAGAACCAACGGCGTAAGGCTGATAATTTCCCAGCTCGTCATGTCGGGCAGACTGCTCCACCGTTCGTTGGCTTTGCCCAGGAAAATGCCCTGAATGACTTTCCAAAGGAAGAGGGCGGCGGTGAACACAATTCCCAGCAATGCGATAAAGGTCAGCACCGTCAGGATGGTATTGCCTGTTTCCAACCCAACCCCGAACGCCCCACGGAAGGACATAAATTCGCTGACAAATCCTGCCAATCCGGGCAAGCCCAGCGAGGCGAAGGTGGTCAATGCCATAAAGCCGTAGAAAACGGGCAAAATTGCGCCCAATCCTCCAAACTGCTTAATATCGCGGGTGTGGGCGCGTTCGTAAATCACCCCGACCAAGAGGAAGAGCGCGCCTGTAATCAAGCCGTGGGCGATGAATTGGAAGATGGCTCCGTTGAGAGCGATAGCACGAGCATCCAACAGCGTTTGGGAATCTACCAATCCTTCAGGGATAGGCGCAACCGCCGCCGCAATCCCCAGCATGGCATAGCCCATGTGGTTGACAGAGGTATAAGCAATGAGTTTCTTCAAATCCCACTGCGCCATTGCCACCAATGCACCGTAGACAATCGAAATGACCGCCAGAATTGCTATCGGGAGCCAGTAGGCACTGAAGGTATCGGGGAAGACCGGCATCAGAATGCGGATAATCCCGTACCCACCGAGTTTCAACAGAATCCCTGCCAGAATCACGGAGCCAGCCGTCGGTGCTTGAACGTGAGCATCGGGCAACCATGTATGGAAGGGGAACATGGGTACTTTGATGGCAAAAGCGATAAAAATACCCCAGAAGGCAAGGCTCTTAACAAGGAAGTTCCCTTCAGGACCAAACAAACTGCTGTTCGCCACTGCCGCCGGAAGTGCCACAAGGCTGAAGGTTCCGGTATCCCAATAGAGGGCAATCATCGCCAGCAACATCAATACCGAACCGGTGAGGGTGTAAAGGAAGAACTTAATCGAGGCGTATTCGCGCCGTTCTCCACCCCAAATCCCGATCAGGAAGTACATCGGAACCAGACCGATTTCCCAGAAGATGTAGAAGAGGAAGAAGTCAAGGGCGATAAAGACCCCGTACATCCCCACCGACAGCAGTAAGAAGAGGAAGAAATATTCCTTGACGCGATGGTTAATGACGTAGGAGCTGTAGAAAATCGAAATCCACGTCAGCAAGCCCGTGAGAACCACCAACGGCATCGAAAGCCCGTCCACCGCAAGGCGATAAACGACTTCAAAGCCCGCCACATTGATCCATTCCCACGATTCGCCGAGTTGATAGGCGGGGTTCGTAGAGTCGTACCCGCTAAACAGCCACAGGTACAGAGTGCCGAGGAAAATAATGAAGCTCGACACGTTCGCCCACATCTTGATGGCGCGAGCATTTTCCCCGGGAATGACCAAAGTCACGGCGGCGGCAACCAGTGGTGCAATCACACAGACAATGCTCAAGATAGGGAAGGCTGATAACAAAAATTCTTGGGTCATAATAGTGGTGGCTCCTGTTGGGTAGAAGTCGCCCTTTTTTCTTGATTTCGCCTCTTTATCCTTTAAACCAAAGGATAAAGAGGCGAAACGAAGCTGTTATCGGAAATACAAACCCGCCAGGACGAGAAGCCCCGCCAGCAGGATCACCAGATAATTCTGTAGCCGCCCCGTTTGGAGCAGTTTCAGGTAATTACTCATTTCGTCCATCACAATACCGACGAGATTAACCGTACCGTCCACAATGTTACGATCCAGCCAATTGCTGATCCCCCCGAAACGGCGACCCAATGAGGCGGCTCCGTTCACAATCGG
>CBKYSX010000936.1:0-2015 GCA_966690745.1 uncultured Ardenticatenales bacterium | reverse complement strand
GTTTTGTTGTTGGGAGGACTGTTCCTTTTTGATACCGGTACTATAAGAATTGGAAATATCTTTTTCGAGAAATGGTCCAACCACATCTTCGCCTGCTTTTGCCATCAGGTAGGGGAATGTCACCTTAAGATGATCAATCCAGTGATTAATGATGAAGGCAAATTGAGGGGGCGGGATGGTGTTGGCATCCATGCGAACATCAAATAATTTTTCGGCATCTGCCGCCATGAGATAAGCGGGGCGGAGTTTTTTCTTTTGTTTGGCGCGTTGGTTGTCTTCATCCAGATTATTACGGGCGATGTCTTCTTTCACCCCTTTGGAGGCTCCAAATTTATAGGTGGCGATGGTGCTGATTTCGTAGAGTTGGTGGTAAATGCGGAGCAAATTAGAGAGCAATGCCTGCCAACGGTCTACCGGGAGCTTGCCGTTGAGAATGGTATCAAGAATACCACTGGTGGTAACGGCATTCAGAAGCAATGGTCCGGCTTGATTGTCAACCAACGATTTGCGATTTTTCTTATCGAATTGAATTTCAGTGCTGTTGATGAAGGGGGCTATTTCGAGGATATTGCTTTTCAGATGCACCAGAATTTCACTCAACGGACGATTGCCGAGGCGCATGGTGGCATAGCGTGATAAGGTGAAGGCAACCGTGTGCCGTTTTTGGGCTTTACCAAATTGGGTATTCATCCGTTCATTGCTGACTTGAATATCCGCGACCCACATTTGGTTGGCGGTGTAGCGGTCTTCTTGAAGGTGGAGCTTTTCATATTGGCTACGCTCCCCTTTTTTGTAGGGGATGACGGTGGGTTGCACGGTAAAGCCCGTCACCAAACTGGCGATAGAAGCACTCCGACGTAACTCGTTTTCACCTTCCTCCAACATGAAGGGCTGAAAACTGCCCTGTTGAAAGGAGCCGAGCCTATCAAAGTCATCATCCATTTCCATGGATGGCTGGGTGGTGGTCGTTGTGATGTTGGGGACGTTGGTAATCGTGGGCGACTGATTGGGAGAAATCGAACTGTTAGAAGAATTTAATTGTTGGCGGGCGGTGGGGTCCCGTTGGGCAATGCGCTCATCCAGTTCGCGGCGGTAGTTTTCATCAATAGCTTTCCAATAGGTTTTATCACCCGGCATAGGAATTACGGCTATCGGTGGATGGGAATTGTCTGCGGGGGCAATCCAGAAATAGGGAACCACACCGTCGCCGGGTCCTTTTCCGACATAGTTGTACCGCTTTTTGGTATCCTTATCAATGTAATAGGCTAATTGATGATTGATGCCCTTCGGGTCCCATCCGGATATTTGTTTGAATAATCCCTGAATAGGGAATTTGTCGTTTGATGGGGAGTCTTTTTGAAGTGCAAATTTCTGTTGCAGGGTGTTCCATGCCGTGCGCGGGGCGGGGGCGTTGTGGGGAGGGCTATCCCGTTCTACCCATTGCAGAACAGCACGATTCCCGGCGGTTTTTTGGAGTTGTAGGAGGGTGCGGGGGGTAGGAGCCGCCAACGGATGGGGAACAGGGCTGTTCGATTCGGGGGCGGCATGATGGGAGGGAGCCGTTTCTTTTTTAGCGGCTGGTGAATGAACAGGAGGGCGGCGGGTAGCGCGATTCATAACAAAAGCGTCGTGTAGGGTGATGAGAATAATGGGGTATAGGGGCTAGTGTACCGAAATTAAGGGGCGATGTAAACGGGTTTGTGTCGCAATTCTGCTCACAGTTTTCGGGCGATATGAATGGCGGGCAAACTAACGGTATAGGGCAGAGAACGCAGGAAAATATCGTGGGTGGCGTTGGTATCATCGGTGGTCAGGGTGGCGGCATCGGAATGGAAGACGATATGATGCCCATCGGCGGAGATGGCGGGGTCGTAGGCGGAACCATTGCCCTGTGCGCCATCGGTGGAGCGGGAGAGGCGCGTGGTGGTGCGGGTGGTGCGCTCATGAAGGAAGATGTCGCCTGCCTGATTGATATCGCCACCAACCAAATTAGAGGCAAAGGAATAGAAGGCGAC
>CBKYSX010000935.1:0-2017 GCA_966690745.1 uncultured Ardenticatenales bacterium | reverse complement strand
GCCTTCAGCGAAGAGGTTTTGCAGGTAGGTGAAGGTTTCGATGGATTCTGCCGAATCAAGGGTATAGGCAGTTTGGTCGGCGTTCATGATGTCGCCACCGCGGCTGAAGAGCATGGAGGCGAAGCGGCTGGCATCAATCGAAAGTTCGTAGCCGATTTTACCTGCATCGCGGGCGGCACAGGCTTGTTCCTGGAATTCTTCCCAGGTGGCGGGGGGAGCATCGAAGCCGAGTTCCGCCAACAGGTCAGTGTTCACATACAACACTTCCATCGAGCGGTTCGGCGGGAAGCCGAGTTGTTGCCCGTAGGCGGCGTTGAAGTCCGACTGGACGAAGGATTCAAAGAAGTCAGCTTGATCTTCCGCGCTCAATCCCCATGTCGGGCTGTTGATATACGGGGTCAAGTCCACCAATGCGTCAGCACTGCCATAGGTGGAAGCCTGATTTTGGTAGGCGACGGTCAGTTGGGGCAATTCGCCGGAGGTCAAGCCCGCGATCATCTTGTTATAGATGTCGTCATAGCTCCCTGCGTTTTCGGCGATGACTTCAATACCCCATTCGTTGTTGGCGTTGAAATCCGCAACGATTTTGTCAAGTTCTTCGCCCCGGGCACCGGTGTGTTGGTGCCAGAACAGAACGGTTGCACCGGAGGGGTCAACCATTTCCAATTGGGCATCTTCCATCATTTCGCCTGCCTGGGTGGCGGCGGCTTCGACAGTGGGAGCCATTTCGGTTGCCATGGCTTCAACCGTCGGGGCGACCTGGCTGGCGACGGCTTCGACGGTGGGTCCTACTTGGCTGGCAACGGCTTCAACGGTCGGTCCTACGGCGGTTGCCGCACCCGCGACCTGGGTACCGGCGGCATCAATTTGATCTTGTGAGGGCGCGGCACACGCCATCAACAGAGCCGCCATTGCCATCAACAGCATGGCAAGAGTCAATATACGCTTCATGGGTTCTCTTCTCCTTCGGAACGTTTTACACCAATTCAATCCGTATTGATATTGGTGTCGCACAAAAAACACCTGCACAAACAGGTGTGGGTTGCCGGATTTTGTCTGCAACCCAGCCCTACGGCGCAAGGGGTGCGCCACACGGCTGGGGGGCAGACAGGGCGGCAACGCCCCATCTTACCCCTTAATGCCTGTTCTAGACAAATTTTCGATGAACTGCTTTTGGAACATGAAATAAAGAATGAGAACGGGAGCCATTGTAATGACCGATGCCGCCATCATCCATTGTTGGTTGGCTCCGGCTTCATCCACAAAGGCTTGAAGTCCGGCAGTGATGGGTCGCCACGTTTCCCACGGAATCCCGAAAAAGGTTCCGGTGGGGTTGCGGCTACTTGCCACCAAAATGGGCCACGCCAACGCGTTCCATGATTCGATAAAGGTAAACAATACCACCGTCAGAATCGGCGGTACGGACAACGGTAGAACGACCTGCGTCAAATAACGCACATGCCCTGCGCCGTCAATTTGCGCCGCATCCCACAAATCACGGGGGATTTGAGCAAAAAATTGGCGGAGCAGGAAGATAGAAAAAGCCGAGGCAAAGAAAGGAATGGTCAGGGCGGGCCAGTTGTTAAACCATTGCAACCCGAACCATTGTGCCTCGTTAAGATAGCGGATAATCAAGAAGTTCGGAATCAGCAATACCGTGTCGGGAATCATGATAGTGGCAAGGAACATAAAAAACAGCAGGTTCTTGCCCGGAAATTCCAGTAAGGCAAAGGCATACGCCGCCAGCACACTAAATACCACAGTTCCTACAATCGTAATGATGGAAACAACCACACTGTTCTTGAAGTATTGTTCAAAGTTCGCCGTATCCCACGCGTAATAATAGTTGCTGACCGCTACTTCTAACGATTCGGCGGAGGGGGCACGTATGACGGACGGGAGTGCTTGTTTGGTGACAATATCACTTCCGCTCATCAACGATTGAGAAATCATCAAGACAAAGGGTGCCATTGCCACCACCGCAAAGAGGGTCAGCACGAAATACATCATGCCTGTG
>CBKYSX010000934.1:0-2028 GCA_966690745.1 uncultured Ardenticatenales bacterium | reverse complement strand
TCCATACCGAAAGTTGTGGCATGGTTATTTCCCCTTCACCCGTTCCCAGATGACGGCGACAAAGAGCCAGCCAGCCGCCACCTGAATTACCGCCGATACCGCCAAGCCGATTCCGGCAACGGGGTTTCGGGTAAGTACTTGCATCGGTTCAAAAATAAGGCGGAGCAACAACCCGAGGTTAAGAAGATAGTAGGCAATACGTGCCCCCTGTTCATTGCCGCGAGGTCGCTCTTTGCCCAGCACGGGGAACATCCAGAACATCACGCCAAAAATCAATTGCGTGACCCAGCCCAGCATCAGCAGATGGTAATAGGTAGGGCGGAGCAGTTGGGCGCGGGAGATGGCGGGGATGCTTTCGCCTAATACCATCGTCAGCCCCACCAATAACGCCCCGACGAGATAGATCAGGGCAGTGCGAATGTAAAGGCGGGTGAGAGGTGGCATAAGAGTTTAAGTTATTTTTCCGATATTGTTGGTGTTATCAAGTATACCACTTTTTCTGTTTGAAATCTTTTGTTATTTCCCCCATTTACAAAAGACCCTCTCCCTACTATTCCACTTTTTAGAGGGAATAGTAAGGAGAGGGTCTTTTAATGGTAGAAAGGTATCTAATGTGCCTACTCTATTTGGATACGCCCCCACATTCGACACCTTTTCACAGTAGAACGCGAGGTATTACCCGCCCAACCGATTGGTGAGCCTTTGTTCGTAGCCATACAAGATACGCCGCTTTTGGGTTTCCGTGAGCAGATCGAGATTAACCCGTTCGGTCAGGTCGGCATCTTTGAGGGCAACTATTTCGGTTATCACGCTTTCGGCGGATTGCCCGCTAGATGTAACAATCTCTGTCGGGGTTTCCCCTGCTTGAATCCGGCTAATGAGATCATCCTCACTTACTCCTAAAACGGTTGCCAAATCCTCCAGCAACGGCTCTTGCAAGGCGCGGCGCGGAGGCAGGGTGAGGAAATCATTCAGCCGTTCATCAGCTTGCGCCAAAAGGTAATCGGCTTGTTCCTGCGACAAAACCCCCTCCGCAACAGCGTTGGCAATCCGTTCTTCGTAGGGTTGGGACAATACCGCTTCGATCTCGCTGAGCGGCACGCCCTGTTCCGTCGCAAGGCTCTCAATCGTGTTGCCATCCCGCAATTCACCCAACAATTCACGCGGGGTCATATCCAAGATCGCGGCGGCTTCCCGAATCCGCGCTCCTGCCCGTTGCATCAGCTTTCCGGCGCGATCTCCGCCCCGTTGTTCGGGTCCGGCGGCATTTGCGGTAGTGCCTAACATGGCAACCCCCAATACGGCAATCATCACGGCGAGTAGTATACGTTTCATGGTTGTTTCCTTTCTTTAATATTGCTTTTCACAGGTTTGAGTGTGTTCATAGCAAGCAGTGTAGGAGAAACGGCAACCCACCCCCCTTCCCCCCTCCCAAGAGGGGGAGTATGTTAATTCTCCTGCTATTCCGGGGTGTCATTTCCACTTCCTTGAGAATACCCTTTTTCTCATGCCTATTCATCAACAGGGCGCAAACAAACTGTAAGGAAAATGTAAATTGGAACCATACGGGACACAAGAAAGGGTAAGAGTTCGCAATTGTCGTTCTCTCCGCTCTCCACTCTTTCCTCTGCGCTGTTTTTTTAACAAATCCCGTAAAATAGTTTACAATCGTTCCAGATAGAGCTATTTTTGCTTTTTTTCTTGACAATCCCGATAGGAAAAGTTAAGATGGACAAAGAGTTGGACGCTACTGACCGTGCCATTTTGAGTGTGATTCAGCAGAATGCCCGTATGACCACCACCGAATTGGCGCAGAGGGTAGATTTATCGGCACCGGGAGTACAGAAACGGCTTCGGAAATTAGAGGAAAGTGGAATTATACGGCACTACGCCGCGATGGTTGACCCCGAAGCCGTGGGCTATGATATGCTCTGTTTCGTGCAGGTGACATTGCAAAGGCACGAACCCACTGCTGTTGAAAATTTCCGCCATATCATTCAGACCATGCCCGAAGTGTTGGAATGTTAT
>CBKYSX010000933.1:0-2028 GCA_966690745.1 uncultured Ardenticatenales bacterium | reverse complement strand
GCTCTCCTTTCTTAGGAGTCTCTATGCTTGGCAACATGCTAAAAGGCTTGCAAACAACCTTCAAATATATGTTTCGCAAGCCGGTGACGGTGGAGTATCCCGATATTAAGCGTCCCGTCTTTGAGCGGTTTCGCGGACGGCACGAACTAAAACGGCACCCGAACGGGTTGGAGCGGTGCATTGGCTGTTCGCTTTGTTCCGCCGCCTGCCCTGCCGATGCAATTTATGTGGTCCCCGCCGAAAACACCAACGAGGCACGTTTTTCGCCGGGGGAACGATACGCGGCAACCTACGAAATTAATATGCTCCGCTGTATCTTCTGCGGTTTCTGTGAAGAAGCCTGCCCGGTGGATGCGATTGTGCTGGAGCATAACTACGAGATTTCGGGGTACAGCCGTGAGGCGTTGATTTATACCAAAGATATGTTGATTGTCCCTGTGCCGGAAGGTGGCGAGCCAACCCCCCAAACCGGGTACGCCCCGCCGCCCCAATACATGCCCAGCCCCTCCACGCACCCGGCGCGGGTGGAAGCCCCGCCTCCCGGCGGACGCATTACCACCTATGTTTCCGCCGATGAAGAAGTCACCGACTTTGTGCGGAGCCGCTTGCTGGATAAAGACCGGGACAATCAAATTGACGATGAGGAGTACCGCACCCCATGAGTGGGATTCTCTTCTACCTCTTTGCCGCCGTTGCGATCTTCGCCGCGATTGGCATGATTTTCGGGCGCAACGCCACGTATAGCGTTCTGCTGATGGTGGCGAATTTTGCGATGGTCGGGTTGCTCTATCTGCTGTTAAACGCCCCCTTTCTGGCGGCGGTGCAGATCTTGGTTTATGCGGGGGCGATTCTGATTTTGTTCCTCTTTGTGGTCATGTTGATGGGGAACGACCCCGGACCCTTATGGGAGCAGATTCCCCTGCAACGCCCGTTGGCGTTGTTGTTGGTGATTGTGATGATTGGCGGGCTGGCTCCTGTAGTCGCGATGACCAATATCACCGGACCCAAAGGGCAACCCCTCTCGGATGACCCGGTGGTACTGGCGGAAGCCCTGTTCAGCAATTTCGCTCTGCCCTTTGAAATTACCTCTGTCATCCTGCTGGTGGCGATTATCGGTACGGTCGTCCTTGCCAAACGGGATGCGTACCGGACGAAGCGGGAAGAGGCGTTGAAGTTAGACGATGTGGTGTAATTAATGTTGTGCTTTGTCGTGTTGCATGTTGTATGAAGACATAGGAAGCAGGACGCAGAAAACAACAACCCACCCCCTGCCAAGAGGGGGAAACTTATCTGGGTTGTCATCTGCTTCCCGCTTTAGTCACGCACCATGTACCACGCAACAACCTATGAACGATTTTCTTACGATCACCCCAACCCATTATCTTTTCCTCGGCGCGATTCTTTTTAGTCTGGGCGTATTGGGGGTGTTACTGCGCCGGAGTGCCATCATCGTCTTTCTTTCGATTGAGTTGATGCTCAATGCTGTGAACCTGACCTTTGTGGCGTTGTCGAACGCGCTGGGCAACATTGACGGGCAGGTGGTGGTTTTCTTTGTGATGACCGTGGCGGCGGCGGAAGTGGCGGTCGGGCTGGCACTCATTGTCGCGCTTTACCGGACGGTGGGAACGACCGATATTGACACGGTTCACGAACTCAAAGGCTAATTTATAGTGCATAGTGCATAGTGCATAAACGACTTACCGTTATGCACTATGCACTATGGACTATGCACTCTTGATATGATCCAATACGTTTGGATAATCCCACTTCTCCCACTATTGGGAGTTTTAATTAATACCTTCTTCGGCGCAATGTTGCCCCGCAAAACGGCGGCATGGCTGGCGGCGGCACTGGTTGGTGTGGGGGCGGCATTGTCTCTTGGTATTATCTGGGAGATTATGGGCATTACTGCCGCCGTTGGCGATGAATGGCATGGCGAAACGGTCACGCTCTATCGCTGGATACAAACCGGCGTGGAAGGCGGCACGGGCGCGACCAGCCTCTTTGAGGTCAATATCGCCTTCTTCG
>CBKYSX010000932.1:0-2029 GCA_966690745.1 uncultured Ardenticatenales bacterium | reverse complement strand
CAGGATCGTGAGGCTTTGCGTCAGGGTCTGCGTTTGCTGATAGGAACTATCCAACGCCCGTTTCAGATAACGGGCAAAAAACCATCCTAATCCGCCTGTACCGACATAGACTATACACCAGAAGGCACTATAGGTGAGCATCGTCGCAAGGGAAATCGGGTAATCCTGCGCCCACTGTCCATTGAGTTGCCCGATGCCGACCATTACCACCCAAAGGGAAAAAAAGCCAACCCACATTCCCAAAAACATAAAATTTTCCCCGACGAGTAACCCCCCGGCAAGGATACTCAAGACGAACAACGCCATGATCGGATGTTGAATTCCGTATTGTTGGGAAGCGTAAAAAAGGGGTTGGCTGGCGAGTGCCAGAAACCAGGCGGCATAGGTGCCGATGTGAAGCGGAGAGCGGGGAAATTTCCAGGTGAGGAAACCGAAGACCAGCCCCATGGCAAGGAGCCACAAACCATCCCAAGGGAAGAGGCGGGAATACCATCCTCCCGTACTGCCGAGGGCAAGATAGAAGAGGGAGGCAAGGCTGGCGACCCCGGTAATGGTAAGTAAGGCTTCGCGGCGGACTTCAACCTCTTGCGTGTTCATAGGAATGTAATTACAACACAAAACGAAGAAAGCCACCATCTCTGGTGGCTTTCTTCATGTGATGACAGTGGCAAGGTAGTGTTAATGCATAGGTCGCGGTAGCATTACACTGTGTCGCTCGCCATACCTCTTCCTGATGTAAGCAAGCCCCCCTTAAAACTCACTTACCCGGTATTATAGATATTGTCTTGGGGAGGCATCACATCAACCATTCACGAACATAGAATAACGGATTTTAAAGGGCTTGTCATTATCTTTTGCCTACAAAGTTTGGAGATGTTTTGTGTGAATCCTGTTCCTCTTTATGAGTAAGGTGTAAACCTTGTATAACGTTATTTTGGACGCGCTTTATCTATTGGTGGTTACTGACAACTAAAAACGGGTCTGATTGTAGTAATTCCACAATCAGACCCGTTTTTAGGCTTTTGAATGCCAATATCTTGTCAATTACCACTAATTTTAGTGGACAACTCCTAGCGGAACAGTTCACGCACGATGATATTGCGTTGAATCTGGCTCGTTCCCTCATAAATCTGGTAAATCTTCACGTCCCGCATCAATTTTTCAACCGGATACTCTTTCATATACCCGTAGCCGCCGAATATCTGCACCGCTTCGACACAGGCTTGCATCGCTGTATCCGCCGCGAACGCTTTCGCCATCGAAGACCACATCGAATTGGGTTTACCGGAATCTACCTGATGCGCCGCCCGCCACGCCAGCAACCGTGCCGCATCCACATTGATCGCCATATCCGCCAGTTTATGCCCAATTGCCTGGAAGTTCACAATCGCCTGCCCAAAGGCTTCACGTTCCGCGGCATATTGTTTGGCTTCGTCCAATGCCCGCCGTGCTACCCCAATTGCGCCGCAGGCAACCGTGGGGCGACTAAAGTCGAAGACCTTCATAGCGATATAAAAGCCTTGACCTTCCGTACCCAGCATATTTTTGGCGGGAACCGCGACATTATCAAAGGAGATTTCGGCGGTATCGCTGGCACGTTGCCCCAATTTGTCGAAATGTTTGCTAACGCTGAAGCCCTCACTCTCACGGGGGACGATAAAGGCACTAATGCCTTTGTGTCCGCCCTCTTTGTCCGTTTTAGCAAAAACGACATAAAACTGGGCAACGCTGGCATTGGAAATAAAGGTCTTGGAGCCGTTCAACACATAGTGGTCGCCCTGTTTGACGGCGGTGGTGGTCATGCCGACCACATTTGAGCCTGCCCCCGGCTCGGTGACAGCGTATGCCGCCATGACCCCTTCCGTCATTTTGCCCAGCCATTCCTGCTTCTGTTCATGGCTTGCCGCCACCAGAAGGGGAATTGCCGCGAGATTGTTGATCCCCAATGCGGTGCTGATGCCGCTACAGCCGTAGGCAAGCTCCTCCCCGACAATTCCCTCTTCCAATACGTTCAAGCCGGAGCCGCCAT
>CBKYSX010000931.1:0-2037 GCA_966690745.1 uncultured Ardenticatenales bacterium | reverse complement strand
GTCCAGGCGGTGATTTGGACCCTCTTGCCCCTTGTAATCATCATCGCTCTGGTTGGCTCGGTGGGGGTCTATTCCTACAATCCAATGGTCGGGCGGCTGTTGCAAGACCGCGACAGCGCGTTGGCGTTGGTCAGCGCGGCGCGGTTGAGCCAGAACCTCGAAGGGCAAGCCGGGGTGCTGAACGCCATGGCAGACCAATTGGGTGATGCCAATTGTTTCACCCGTGATGGTCAATTTAACCAGCAACTTTGTTTTGCCGCCCACAATGGCACATTGCAAGTCGCCAGCGAAACCTGTCTCCTGGACAATATAGATTATCTGGCACTTGCCTACCCCGAAGGGGATGTCGCCCTGACTGTTCAGAGCGTTCCGTTGGGCAACGGACGCTGTGAAATGAATTTCCTCAACAATATCCTCGGCGACAACATTATTACCGAACCCTATTTCCCAGTCCCCCAATTGCAACGGGAATCCTATTTTAGCGATGTCCTCACCCCGCTTGCCTCCGAACGCCCCCAGGTGGTGATTGGTGTGCCTATCACCAATGACGAGAGCCGTTTTATTGGTGTGTTGTTGGGCGGATTCACATTGGAAGAAGGACGGCTGGGGGATGAGATTGAATCATTGGGGGTAGGGACTGCCTATATTTTGGATCGCACCGGGCGGGTGATCTGGCACCCCGAACCTGAACTGCGCGGCGCGGATTGGAGTAATCAGGCAGGTTTCCTTGCGTTGCAAAATTTACAGCCGAACCAGAGCGGCGCACAGACCATCTTGTCCCCCACCGGGGCTTCGGTCGTGGTGGGTTACGCGCAAGTTCCAACCACAGGCTGGGGCTTGCTGATTGAAGAATCGTGGGATGATGTACTGGGTCCGGTACGCGCCTTCCAATGGCTGATTCTGGCGGCGTTGATTGTTGGTATGGGGTTGGTGATGGTGATTATTTCGTCGGGGACGCGCCGCCTGACCGAACCGATCAAAGATTTGGCGGTGCAAGCCGAGCAATTGGCGCTGGGGGAATTGGCAGGGGCGGTGCAGGGCGGCTCCGTGCAGGAAATTCAGGCACTGGCGGATTCCTTTAATGATATGGCATATAAAGTGGCGCGGTATCGGGCGGGGATGCAACAGTATGTCTCGGCGATTACCCAAACGCAAGAAGAAGAGCGCAAACGGATTGCCCGCGAACTACACGACGATACGATTCAATCTCTGATTGCGCTGGGGCGGCGGTTGGAATTGTTGGAACAATCGCTGGAAAATCCGATTGATGCCGCAATTCAAGTCTACCAGTTGCAACAGATGTTGACCCGCACCGTGGCGGAAGTGCGCCAATTCAGCCGTGATTTGCGCCCCTTACTCCTGGAAGATTTGGGGTTGGTGGCGGCGATCCGGCAGATGTTGCGCGAATCGGAACGGCGCGACAATGTGACGACCAGCTTCTCGATTGAAGGAGACGGCAACGACAAGGTGATAGACGATGAAATCACCGTTGCCGCCTACCGGATTGTGCAGGAGGCGTTGAGCAATATTCACAAACACGCCGAGGCACGGGCGGTGGATGTGCGCCTCAATTTTGGCGAACAAGAACTGGTTGTGACGGTAACGGATGATGGTAAAGGGTTCCCCGTGACGGAAACCTCTGATTTGGCGCGGCGCGGCTCGTTCGGCTTAATGGGGATTCGGGAACGCGCCAAGCTCTTTGGCGGCGATTTCGACATCAGTTCTGCCGAGCGGCAAGGCACCACGGTGACGATTCGCCTGCCCTACACCCTTGCGCCGGAACGGTTGTTACCCGAAATGCAAGTGGTTTGAGTATCGAGAATTGAGTATTGAGAAACGGCAACCTTACCCCCTCTCCAAAGCAACTAAGGATTACCCACAGCTTTTAATCAAACATAACGTATAGGTCTGTAGGGGCGGGTGGTCGGCATGGCGTATTTACCCTTACAGAGCGCACACCCGCCCGCCATTGCCGCCACCCCACGCTCCATTTTGGAACGCGGGCGGGTCTTTCACGCGGGTTGAAAGGCTTTTCAT
>CBKYSX010000930.1:0-2039 GCA_966690745.1 uncultured Ardenticatenales bacterium | reverse complement strand
CACCACCTGCGCCAGGTCCTGGCGGCGCGCGCCGCGGATTTTATTGAGGTGGATATTCAAATTACGGCTGATAATATCCCTGCCGTATACCATCCCTATCGTTTGCCTGATGGAGCGTTTGTGCGAAGCGTTCCGTTTGCCTTTTTAGGCGGGGTGGATATGGGGGACGGACAACCTCCTGCGAAGTTATTGGAGGTTTTAGAATGGCTGAAATCCCAAACTATTTCCATGACACTGGATGTTAAAAGTGGGTTTGGGATTGGCGTGGCGGCATTTCAAGCGGTGCTGGAAGCGGTACGGCGCACCAAGACGCAAGAACAAGTGCTGATCGGTGGCTGGGACCATATTGGTTTGTTATGGACGAAGCGTCATGAACCCGCCGTTCGCACCCGCGCCTTCTTGCGCGGGAGTCCGATTGATTTGGTGACGATGGTAAAACGCGCCGAGGTGGATGCGGTGTCGCTCTCTTATGATTTGATTGACCGCTCCGATGTAGAAGCATTGCACGAGGCGGGAATTGCAGTGGTAATGGCGGAAATGTGGGAGCCAAATTTCCGTTTTCCCGTCGAATTAGGCGTGGATATGATCAGCTGGGGCGACCCCGCCGAAGCGATTTTCGCATTAGAACTTCAAGGTGGGCGGTAACGCTAAGGAACAAATGGGGTAGGGTCCTCTCCTTCGATTCGGTTGCGCCGTTCCACTTCTTGAAAAACTTCTTCCTGCGTATCAAAACAAACGGTGTCGTTGGCGGGTTGTCCGTTTTGGACATCAACCGAACCCATACAATGCACCGTCTTAAACGCCATTAACCATTTCATCGAAACCCGATTTCCGTAATAGAGCACCTGTTGGTCCGGCTCAAATGGGTTTACAACAGAACGACAACCTGACAGAAGCGAGAGGGTTGTGAGGAGTGCTACAATATAGAGAATAGGTACTCTGAGGCTCATAATTCAGGTTGTGATTACGTGGTTGCGCGATGTAGCGTGATTGTAGGCAACCGTGTGACAATCGGGAAGTGGTACCATGGCAAGTTATGAAATCCGTACCTCGTTAGAGATGGAAGCAACCCTGCTTCGGGCAAGAGAGTTTTTTGAGGTAAAACAGCATTTGCCTGTGATTGACCGTCTTGGCGCATTGTATCGCTGGCGCGGACCGGAACAGGATGTGATCGAAATGCGGCTCTTCCCTATCAAAGAGGGGGGAACCCGCATTGAAATAGAGGCACTCCATTCCGATGAAGTGGTGCGAACCTTTATTATGGCGTTGCCTCAGCCGGGGCTATTGGATGAACTCAAGAAGAGGTTACGGAAACTGTAGAAACCATAAACCGTAGCCACGGCACTAAAGTGACTTTGCTCCGCGCATGTGCGTTGCACACTATAGTCCGTCCCATTAATAGACTGTTCGTGCTTGAACCAACATCATGTAAACAACGGGTCTCTAGCCCCGCCTCTTCAGAGCGGGGAAACGCAAGGGCGACCACAAGGGTGCGCCCCTACAGAGTCGGTTAGAAGGTAAGCGACATCATTTTTCAGAAAGTTAAACAGCCATGCACTACGATTCGGTTACGGTGTTCGCCCCTGCAACGATTGCCAATTTGGGTCCCGGTTTTGATGTGTTGGGTGTGGCGATAGATGGTGTGGGCGATTGGGTAACGGTCAGCCCCCGCCAAGATAGCGCGGTGGTGATTGAAAGTATTGAAGGGGACGGGGGCAAACTATCGCTGGATGCCGCTAAAAACACTGCCGGAATCGCGGCGCAGGAAGCATTGCGCTTGATGGAATCCAAACATGGCGTAACGTTGCGCCTTCGCAAAGGTTTACCCTTGGGGAGTGGGTTGGGTTCAAGTGGGGCAAGTGCGGCGGCGGCGGCATGGGCGGTGAATGTATTATACGGGCAACCGTTGGGTAAAGAGGGTCTGCTTCATGCCGGGCTGGTGGCGGAATCCTCGGTCAGTGGCTGGCACGCCGATAATGTGGGACCCTCCCTTTTTGGCGGCTTTATCCTGATTCGCGCCTATGAGCCATTGGATGTGA
>CBKYSX010000929.1:0-2040 GCA_966690745.1 uncultured Ardenticatenales bacterium | reverse complement strand
ATAATAGGTATTACCGTTGGGGTATAAACACAAAAAAAGCCCTCGTTCCCGAAGGCTTGTCTGCCGCATACAGTTGCAATATACGGCGAATCTCTGCCATGTTGGTAAGTAGAAGTATAGCAGAAGAGGGGAAAAATTCAACCCAAAAGGAAAGGCGCGACATTTGCTCATCCCCTAACAAATGCCACGCCTTCCCAACAGTCTGTAAATGAAGTCGTGTGACCCTTCATCAGACTATTAGTATCATACAGCTAGCCTATTCAATTGTCCAATAGTGCTAATATCCTATTGTACCTTAGTCTTCGGTTAGGGGTTCACGGTAGAAAATCTTGCGTTTTCGGCAAAATTTAAGCAATCAAATCGTAGATTTCACTAATCTGCCGCCCCGCATTTTCCCACGAAAATAAACGCTGTACCCGGTCCCGCAACGCATTTCCCATGGTCGTCCATTCGTGGTGGTTCTCAATCAATTCCCCTAACGTTGCGGCAAAACTTACGGGGGTCATTTCCGGCGCGTAATAACCCCAATTGCCAAGATATTCGCGGCTCACCTGGGTATCAAAGGCAACGGTGGGCAACCCCACCGCCATATAATTCAGCAGTTTGCCGCTTCCCTCCGTCGCGCTCATTTTGGGTGCAACGGCAATATCCCCCAGCCGTAAATATCGCGCCGCCTGATCATAAGGCAGTCGTCCCGTAAACGTGGTATTTCCCTCAATCCCCAACGCTATCGTCTCGCCGCGATAATGTTCTTCCGAAGGGAAGCCCATAATCAAAAAGTGCAAATCATCACGTTGTTGAAGCAATTGGTGGGCGGCTTTGATGAGTAGACTGGTTCCCTGATATTCCGCCAGTAAGCCCAGATACACAACGAGGGTGCGCCCTTCGGGAATCCTTAATTCGGCGCGAAGGTGGGCAAGGTCGGCATGGTCTTCCAAGGTGCGTTGGCGGAATACATCGGTATTGACCGAATCCAGCACGGGGAAGATACGCTCACTGCTGAGGTCAAATTCCTTCATCAACATGTCCGCCGCCTGTGTACTGCTGGTAATAATCGCAGAGGGTAAGCGGTTGATAGATTGTTCCAGCCAGCGCATAAATGCCAACCTTTTTCCGCCGGGGCGCAACCAACCGTGGTCAATCATTTCCCCGGTTAACGACCCCTGCAAATCGAACAAAAGCGGGGTGGGACGGAAAAAAGTAGCGGCTTTGCCTATCAATGCCCCTTCGTGCATATGGGCATGGATAATGTCAGGATGGCGGAAGGTGACTTCATCCAGCGCAGTCATGCCCAACATGGCATCGAGATAAAACTTGTGCCGATGGGAGCCAACCACAATACGGTAGTTGAAGGGAACACCCCAGCACCGTCGTACCTCCAGGTCCCCGATATCGCGCCCGTTGGGGTATGCCAGAATCCGAACCCCATGCCCCAATGATTTCAGGGACAATGCTTCTTCATAAATCCTTACATGCGCCCCGTAGTCCGCAAAAAACATCGTGGGAGCCAGCATTACAACATTGCGGGTGGTGATAGGTTGGGGGGTGGGGTGCGCTTCTTCGCGGGAAATAGGGGTATCCGATTGGGTTGGGCGGTTTTTGCGTTGACGAGCCATACCCAAAGATTATATGAAGGACAGGGGGAATGTAAAACTGCTCCGAAGAATTGGGGGTAGCGGAATGACGGAGAAGGTCAAATGGTAACAACAGCGACTTCTGTTTCTAATGCTTGTACTTGCTCTAATGTGCCTACGGTGGTTCCCGGTTGGCTGGCGGTGGCAGCTCCACAGGCGACCCCCCACCGTAACACGTCGGGCAAAGGAGCCGATTGTGCCAACTTCCATACCAGCCCCGCCACCATGGAATCCCCCGCGCCGATGGGATTGCCTGCCTGGATGTGCGGTGGGGTTGCCATCCATGCCTGTCCTTTGCTGACCAGCACCGCCCCTTTCGCGCCCAGAGATAATGCAACGATTTCTACACCTGTAAGAGTTGATGCCGCTTCAATTGCTTCCTGCGGGGTGGTAACAGGAAGCCCGG
>CBKYSX010000928.1:0-2043 GCA_966690745.1 uncultured Ardenticatenales bacterium | reverse complement strand
GCCGTTTCTGCTTTTCGCGTCCCACTTTCTGTTATTTACTCACATCATACTTCACCCGACTACGCCGCTTTTCTTTTTGCTCTTGCCGTTCCTGCTCCCGAATTTTCTCCCATTCGGGGCGGGTGTCCCGCGCCTCCAGGACAATCCGCAGGTCATTGAGCTGGTCGCGCAGTTGGGCGGCGCGTTCGAAGGCAAGTTCCTGCGCCGCCGCCTTCATTTGCTTTTGCAAATCTTCGATCATGCGCTCCAACTCGTCGTCGGGCAGAGAAACAAGGCTGTTGGTACTGTACGCTTCCTGCGACTCCGCCACTTTTACACGGTCGGTCAGGTCGCGTACCGCTTTGGCGATGCTGGCGGGTTCAATACCATGGTCTTCATTATATTTACGTTGAATCTCGCGGCGGCGGTTGGTTTCGGCAATGGCGTTGTCCATCGAAGGGGTGATTTTGTCGGCATACATAATCACCATGCCCTCAACGTGCCGCGCCGCTCGCCCCACCGTCTGAATCAATGCTGATTCGGAACGGAGGAAACCCTCTTTGTCGGCATCCAGAATCGCCACCAACGACACTTCGGGCAAGTCCAACCCCTCCCGTAGCAGGTTAATCCCGACAACGACATCATAAATTCCCAACCGCAATTCGCGCAGAATCTCCACCCGTTCAAAGGTCTGGATTTCGGAGTGAAGGTAATGTACCTTAATCCCCAAATCCCCCAGATATTCCGCCAAATCTTCCGCCATCCGTTTGGTCAGGGTTGTAACCAATGTCCGTTCGCCCCGCGCCACCCGTTTGTTGATTTCGCCCACCAGATCATCCACCTGCCCCTTGGAGGGTCGGACGCTGATTTCGGGGTCAATAATCCCGGTCGGGCGAATCACCTGTTCCGCTACCTGTTCGGCGTGTTCCTTTTCATACGGCCCGGGGGTCGCCGACACAAAGATGACGTTCTGCATGTGCGCCTCAAATTCATCGAACTTGAGCGGGCGGTTGTCTAACGCGCTGGGCAGACGGAAGCCGTATTCTACCAACGTTTCTTTACGGGCACGGTCGCCGTTGTACATCCCGCGAATCTGTGGAATAGACATATGGCTTTCGTCAATCACGATCATGAAATCGTCGGGAAAGTAATCCAGCAGTGTCCAGGGAGTCGAACCCGGGGGACGTTGCGACAAAGGGCGCGAATAGTTTTCGATGCCGGAGCAGAAACCTACCTCGCGCAACATTTCAAGGTCATAGCGGGTACGTTGTTCCAACCGTTGCGCTTCCAACAATTTGCCGTTATCGCGCAATTGTTTGAGACGCTCTTCCAACTCTGCTTCAATATCCTGCATCGCCACCAATAGCTTTTCTTCCGGGGTGATGAAGTGCTTGGCGGGGTAGATATCAAGGGCGATATGGTCCCGAATCAGCTCCCCGGTCAGGGAATCCACTTCGCTGATGCGTTCGATTTCATCCCCGAAGAACTCCACCCGGTAGACCACCTCTTCATAGGCGGGCATGATTTCCAGCGTGTCGCCCCGTACCCGGAACGTCCCCCGTTTCAAATCGTAATCGTTGCGCTCGTAGCGAATATCAATCAGGTGGCGCAGAATCCGGTCCCGTTTGCGGATTTCGCCCCGCTTCAGATTGACCACCACTTTGCCGTAATCTTCCGGCGACCCCAACCCGTAAATCGCAGAAACCGACGCGACAATAATCACATCTTCCCGCGTAAACAATGCCTGTGTGGCGGCAAGGCGCAGACGGTCTATCTCATCGTTAATCGAAGAATCTTTTTCGATGAACAGGTCATGTTGGGGAACATAGGCTTCGGGCTGATAATAATCGTAGTACGACACGAAATATTCAACCGCATTGTTGGGGAAAAACTCTTTAAACTCGGCGTACAACTGTGCCGCGAGGGTTTTGTTATGTGCCATCACAAGGGTGGGGCGTTGAATCTGCTGAATCACGTTCGAGACGGTGAACGTTTTCCCCGCCCCGGTTCCGCCCAAAAATGTTTGTTGGTGTAACCCTTCTTTACTGCCATTAACAACTGTGG
>CBKYSX010000927.1:0-2045 GCA_966690745.1 uncultured Ardenticatenales bacterium | reverse complement strand
TGGTGGTAACAGGGGTCGGCTTCTTTATTCATATGTACTCCATCGGGTACATGGAGCATGACCCCGGCATTAAACGCTATTTTATTTACCTTAACCTCTTCATCTTTGCGATGTTGATGTTGGTGCTGGGCGACAACTACCTCCTGCTCTTCCTCGGCTGGGAAGGGGTGGGGTTGTGTTCCTATCTGCTGATTTCCTTCTGGTACAACGATGTCAAAAATAGCGATGCAGGGCGCAAAGCCTTCATCGTCAACCGTATCGGGGACTTTGCGGTGCTGTTGGGCATGTTCCTCGTCTGGACGACCTTCGGTACGTTGACCTTCACCGAGGTCTTTGAAGCGGCTCCGCAAGCCTCTGCCGCCGTACTGACGTTGATTACCTTGCTGTTCTTTATTGGCTGTACAGGGAAATCGGCGCAGATTCCGTTGTTTGTCTGGTTGCCGGACGCAATGGCGGGTCCTACCCCCGTTTCTGCTCTCATTCACGCCGCCACGATGGTTACGGCAGGGGTTTATCTGTTGGTGCGCTCGGCGGCTCTGCTGGAAGGGCAACCGATTATCACCCCTGAAATTATTGCATGGGTCGGGGTACTCACTGCCCTTTTTGCGGCTACCGTGGCATTGACTCAGACCGATATTAAGAAGGTGCTGGCATACTCTACCGTTTCCCAATTGGGGTATATGTTCCTTGCGGTAGGGGTAGGGGCATACACCGCCGCCGTCTTCCATTTGTTTACCCACGCCTTCTTTAAGGCGTTGCTTTTCCTCGGTTCCGGCTCAGTGATGCACGCGATGGAGCATGGACATCACCATGTTACCGCGCATAGCCACGATAAGCCTGCCGAGGCGCATGACCACGACAACGAAGGGGCAAGCCCCGCCCACGATGAAATGCACGAAGGGCACGGCAAAGTGCATTTTGATGTACAGGATATGCGGAACATGGGCGGCCTGTGGAAACGTGCCCCGCAAACCGCCTGGACCTTCCTCTTCGGCGGGTTGGCGTTGGCGGGCTTCCCGTTCACGGCGGGCTTCTTCTCTAAAGATGAAATTCTGACCCTGACCCAACACGCCTCTATCGAACACCCTTCCTTTACCATTCTCTGGATTTTGGGGTTGATTACGGCGTTCCTCACCGCCTTCTACACCTTCCGCCAATTCTTTATGGTCTTTACGGGTGCGCCCCGCACGGAAGCCGCAGAACACGCTTCGGAATCGCCATTGGTGATGACGATTCCGCTGATGGTGTTGGCGGTGTTCGCCCTTTTTGCCGGGGTTGCCTTTGGTTGGCCCCCCGAAGATGGTATCTTCCATCACTGGATGGAACCGGTAGTGCATAATTACGAGCATCCCGGTGAATTGGAAGCGGGGATGATTTCCACCACCATCGCCTTTGTGATTTCCGGGGTGATTGCGTTGGCGGGCATCGGGTTGGCATACCTGATGTATGGCAGTCGGGCAATCAATCCCGATACGCTGGCAACCGGTTTGAAACCGTTGTATCAGGGGTCGCTGAACAAGTGGTATATTGACGAACTGTATCAGGCAACGTTCGTGCGCTTCTATAACTGGTTGGCGCGGGCAAGTGCCTTCTTTGTGGATAAACTAATCATTGACGGAGCCGTTAATGGCGTGGGCGCGTTGTTTAGCGGACTCAGCGGCGTGTTTGGTCGCTTCCAAAGCGGCTACGTGCGCGGCTACGCCCTCAGTATTATTATCGGGCTGTTCCTGATTGCAGGCTACGTCTGGTGGCAATTGGCGATGCCGGAAACGGCGGCGGCTGTGCCGCCCGTGCAATAAGAACAACAGAAAGGAGAGGGGAGCGGTTCATCAGTTTTTAGTTTCCGTTTGTCCGCTAGTTCCGCTACGCTCCACTAGCGGCTACTGATAAGCTGAACGGCAATGACGCTTCTCTCTTCACTCTTATCTCTCTCCTCTGAAACGAAGGAATTCCTTTCATGGCTGGTAAACGTATCACTGTCTGGCTGGCAAGTATTATCGGGGCGATTGTGGTGACGTATATTCTTTTTGAATATACGCCTATTG
>CBKYSX010000926.1:0-2047 GCA_966690745.1 uncultured Ardenticatenales bacterium | reverse complement strand
GGGAGCGCGCCGATGTTTCTACCGTATCTACCGCAGAAGAGGTCGGTGGATCATCTGCCCATGCGGTCGGGGTTAAGGTAGCGAGGGCGAGAATCAGGGTGACAAAGATGATGTAAATACGTTTCATTCGTTTCGGCTTCCCTTACACAATGGTGTTTCCACCATCATTGTTGACAGGTATTACTTGAATGTCAATAGGATACTCTACGAATCCTATCTTCAGAAGTTGCGGGGTATAAAAAGCGGGATGATTTGTGATCATCCCGCGTCTATCACTCTAGTTCCGTAGAGAGGATAAAATTTATATCTTACGAGCCGATGAAGTCACGCAGTTCCATCGCGTTACTGCGAAGGACGAGGTTATCACTGCCCAAAGCGCGACCGAGAATGAAATCTTGTACCACCGGGTCGGCACTTTCGATAGCCGCCATGACGGCGTGGCGACGGGTGGTGTACTCTTCGTCTGCAAGGGCGGTTAAGACTACTTCGTGCGCTTTTTCATCATCCATGTTTACCAGAATTTCGGCAACCGGCGCGGCGGTGGCACCATCTTCCAACGCAGGGGCGAGGGCATCTATTGCAATGTCACCGTCCATGTGGCTCAAAGCAACCGCGGCACGTTGGCGTACAATCGGGTCCGGGTTGTTCAATTCAGCAACCAAGCTTGCTATCACGCTCGGGCTTTCACTGGCGGCAAGTGCAATCGCAGTAAAGTAACCCGCCGCAGGGTCGCCATCTGCCAGATTCGCCAACAGGGCGGTAATGGCTACATCACTATCCGTCCCTGCCAATCCTTGGGCGGCAATGGCACGCTCTTCGGCACTATCACTTTGCAGGGCGGCAATATTGGCTTCTTCTTCTGCGTTGGTGGTGGTAATCGGAGCGGTGGTTGCTTCGGTAGTAAAGTTGGTAATGGTAGCAACAGCGGCTAAGGCGATGGCGACGACAACAAGGACAAGACCAATTCGTTTCAGGGCGTTCATAATGTTAGTGGACCTCATTTACTATCAGTACAGGGTTTATCTTTTTCGGTTGCGGATATACAACCTTATGCTCTTAGTGTAGCAATTTGCTACGACAAATTAAACGTCCGTTGAACGTATTTTGTATACGTCAAATGGCGTATCGTTGTTCCATCTGACACTATAATAATTGACGTAGGGTATGGAGAAAAGGGTTGTGACTACTTATTTCTAAGGTACATTTGCGATACCACTAGGTACAAATGTAACAGGCACCCCCTTTGTAAAGTACTTATACCCTCTTCTCAGGTCGTTACGGGATGTTTTAGGGGTCGGAATAACCTCTGAATCATGGCGGCGTAGGCGGATTGTTAGATTTTAGGGCTACCATATAGACCCGTAGGATGGTCAGCACGGGATTATGGTTGGTAAGAAGGGGAGTATCGGATGGAGCCGCAAAAAAAGAATCCGAACTGCATCAATCTTGCATTAGATGTGGTTCTATTTTTTGCCTTTTTAGTAGCAATGTCCCCCCGCTTTAGCGGGCTGGCAATCCACGAATGGCTGAGTATCGCCTTTGGGGGGACGATTGTGGTACATCTATTGCTCCATTGGCAATGGATTATCGAAATCAGTAAACGATTTTTGGGTAATGCACCGGGGATGTCACGGGTGAACTATCTATTGAACAGTCTGTTGTTTATCGCCATGACCGTTGTGATGGCATCGGGCATTGTGATTTCGGAAATCGTTTTACCCTCCATCGGGGTGGAAGGGGTGGGTGCTTTTGCGTGGCGGCGCATTCATACGCTCTCGGCGGATGTTTCCCTAATACTTGTGGGTTTGCATATTGCCTTGCATTGGCAATGGATTGTTAACGCATTCAAACGGTATCTGATTGTGCCCTTTCTGCGGAAACCACACTCATCCCCGGTATCTATGCAACGAGAGCGGCAGTCATGATAAAATGGGTAAGCCGTTTTTGGATAATATTCATCGCCTTTTTGGTCGTTGCGGTCATCACTTATGGAGTGGTGGCATCAGGTGTGGTGAATGATGGTCAACCATCGGGGGTGGTACAAGTT
>CBKYSX010000925.1:0-2052 GCA_966690745.1 uncultured Ardenticatenales bacterium | reverse complement strand
TGGGATAGAAGTCGCAGAAGTAGATATTGTTGAACCTTACAATAGGGTGACACCTGAATCGAAGTCGTTGTTCTGCGCTTCAGGATTGAAAAAGGAGGCTATGATGCCCTATGTAATTTGTGAACCCTGTATAGATGTGAAAGATGCCGCCTGCGTGGAAGTGTGCCCGGTGGATTGTATCTATGAAGGTGCCGACCAGTATTACATTCACCCTGACGAATGTATAGATTGCGGTGCCTGTGTGCCGGAATGCCCGGTAGAAGCCATTTTTGAGGATGTCAGCGTCCCCGAACAATGGCAAAACTTCATTCCTAAAAATGCGGATTACTTCAAAGAGAAATAATCCTTGCTGAAAGCCCATACACGGTAGGGCGACCGTTGTGGTTGCCCGCCGTTGCTGTATCGGGGATAGGTGGTGTCTTTACTCTTTCCCTAGGGCGTAATAATAAGTAGTGGGATAACCGGGGCTGACGACCCAGCGTTGTTCGTAATGCCGTTCTAATGGAATGGGTAGACGCAGGGCAAAAACGTATTGATAATCCAATTGATTTAACCCGGCGTAACGCCATTCCCGATGGGTAGGATTTTGCAGAGCGGTGATGTCATAGAGTTTGTTACGGAGGGGTGCGGTCAGGGATTCGGAGATATTGGCAAGGCGGGGCAGAGTGTCCACCATTGCGGGGTAGAACCAATAATAAGGGTCTTCTACCGCTATTGTCCACGATGCGGAGAACATCGGAACGCGGTTGGCGGCTCGGTACTCTGCATACATTTCAGGGGTTACGCCTACCATCTCTAATTGATAGCGCGGATTGACCTCACTTAACCCTGCCTGCAAAAGCGTCAGGATAATGCGGGTTTGGTCATCATTGGTAGCATAGGGAACTTGTAGCCTAAACCCTGTGGTGGGCAAGACCCCGCCCCATGCTTGTTCTAATTCAGATTCACAACGGGTGAGGTCGTAGCGGTATCGCGCTCCGTAAAAATTATAACGCGCCATGCCGGGAGGGCTTGAGCCGACTCCCAATATCGCTTCCCCGGCAAAAATCCTCTCTGAATAATCTTCCCAGTCAAAGCAATAGGCAAAGCCGCGCCGTACATGCACATCACTAAAAAAATCAGGGGGAACGCCGTTGCCATCCAATTGTCCACTGCCCAGAAAGTGGTTTGCGGGTTGGGAAGCGATTGCCCAATTATAGAGAAGGTTAGTGTGATTATTTGAAGGGTTGCCCCGATAAAGCCGGAATTGCGCGGGTCCCCTATCCCGACAATGGTAGGATGGTTTTGTCAAATCAAAGTCACAGACTTCTCCCGCGTACCCATCCAAAGCTTGATAATGTTCTGGTTCTACATAGGTTGTTTCTATATCACCCGCTTGCATACTGGGAAATCGTGAACTCCACCCTCCGGACGAATTATAATCCCAATCAGGCATAATGTGCATAACAATGGTGTGGAATAACGGCTCCCCCGCAGGTCCACCCTCCCATGCGGGTCCTATTTCACGGGTGCGCCAATAACTTTCATTGGCGATCAGCACGACTTCTGCATCCTCTACCACCCGATCTAATTGAAAAGGTCCTGTTCCATTCATCCGGGTTGTAAAAGGGTTCTCCTGCGGTGGGAGATTATAATAGTTCTGCCATGTGGCACAGCCACCGTCCCACCCCCCTTGTACGCGCACCCACTCTTTATCTACTATTCCTCCCCAACTTTCTGCAAGTGTTGCAAGGAAAGGCGACCAGGGTTGATTCAGTGTAAAGGTTACGGTATCGCCATTGGCTTGAATACGGCTTTTAACCTGTTCACAAACGGATCGTAAGAGAGAAGGATCGGCATTTTGTACCGCCTCTCGATTTCCCCTCATCGTTAAGCCAATTCCATCACTGGCAAAGAGCAACTCACTAACATCCCGAACCCCTGCGCCCAGCAACGGTTCCGTCAGCAGATATTGGGGAGCGTCATAGCCGCCTTGCAATATCCCCCGTTGTAAGGAATAAGCCACATCTTCGGCGCTAAGAGTTCCGCTGTTGTGAAAGCGGATTCCCTCCC
>CBKYSX010000924.1:0-2054 GCA_966690745.1 uncultured Ardenticatenales bacterium | reverse complement strand
GTTTTCTCAATACCCAATCCTCAATACACTCTTGCTTTCTGTTTTCCCCTGACCCGTGTTAGAATACTATCCCCGAGGAGAAAAAATTATATGCCCACTAAATACTTAATCATTACGGGCGGCGTGGTCAGCTCCCTCGGGAAGGGGATCGCGGCGGCTTCCATTGGACGATTGCTGAAGGCGCGTGGCTTGCGTGTTTCGATCCAAAAATTAGACCCCTACCTGAACGTAGACCCCGGCACCATGGCTCCCTATCAACATGGGGAAGTCTATGTTACCGAAGACGGTGCCGAAACCGACCTCGACCTTGGACATTACGAACGGTTTATTGATGAAAACCTCGCCAAGGTCAACAACATCACCACCGGTCAGGTGTACTCCGAAGTCATTGCCCGCGAACGGCGTGGCGATTATCTCGGCGGTACCATTCAAGTCGTTCCCCACGTCACCAACGAAATCAAAGCAAGAATCCTGAAAGCGGCGCGTCATCTCAACGCCGACATTCATATTGTTGAAATCGGCGGTACGGTCGGCGACATCGAAGGGCAACCCTTCCTGGAAGCCGCCCGCCAGATGCGAAAAGATGTCGGGCGGGACAATGTGCTATATATGCACCTGACCCTTCTGCCCTACATCGGCGGAAGCGGCGAACTGAAAACCAAGCCGACCCAACACTCCGTCCGCGAACTGCGCGGCATCGGGATTCAGCCCGACATCATTGGTCTGCGCTCTGACCATCCCATTACGGACGACATCCGTAACAAAATTTCGCTGTTCTGCGATGTGGAAACGCAAGCCGTGGTACCTCTGCTCACCGCCAATTCGATCTACGAAGTGCCGTTGATGATCGAAGAATACGGGTTGGCAGATTATTTGATAGAACGTTTCCATCTGCGCGAAAAGGCACATGCCCCCGATATGGCAAAATGGCAGGAATTGGTGCAACGACTGACCCGCCCCAACCATTCCGAGCCGCTACGGATTGCCCTTGTCGGCAAATATGTCGAATTGCAAGATGCCTATATGAGCGTGCGCGAAGCATTGCACCACGCCGCGCTCTACCACAACCGCAAAATCGAAATTGATTGGGTTCATGCCGAAGAATTGGAACGGGGGCGCATGATGGACAATCTCCGCGCCGCCGATGGGATTGTCGTGCCGGGAGGCTTCGGCTATCGCGGCATTGAAGGCAAAATCATCGCCGCCCGCTTCGCCCGCGAACACAACATCCCCTATCTGGGCTTGTGTCTGGGAATGCAGGTGATGTGTATCGAATTTGCGCGGCACGTTCTGAAAACCGATGATGTCAATTCCAGCGAATTTGTGCCGAACACCCGCCATCCCGTCATCTCGCTAATGCCCGACCAACACCATATCACCGATATGGGCGGCACGATGCGGCTGGGGGCATACCCCGCCAAACTGGTACCAGGGTCGAAAGCGGCGCAGGCATATGGCACAGCGGAAATTTCCGAACGCCATCGCCATCGCTTTGAATTTACCAACCGCTACCGCGAAGCGTTGGGGCAAGCCGGGATGGTCTTTAGCGGTTTATCCCCGGATGACCGTCTAGTAGAAATTTCCGAACTGCGCGACCATCCCTTCATGGTGGGAACCCAATTCCACCCCGAATTTAAGACCCGTCTGGATACGCCCCACCCCCTTTTCCGTGATTTTATCGGGGCGGCAATCACCACCCTGCACGAAGGGGACCCGCTCCCGTTGCCTATGACGGAACGGGAAGAAATACCCGTGTGAGAGTAAGGAGAAAGGGGAAATGAGAAACGGGAAAAATAATAATAGGTTTCTTCTCGTTTCGCATTTCCCCTTTTTCTATTCCAAAATGCCTTTATCTTACCATCAAGGGCAGTTCAAAACTGCCCTTTCCTTTTTCCTACTGCTGTTGTTTCTGCTCCTGCCCACCCGGGCAGAGGCGCAAACCTCCCAGATTCTGGGCGGGGTTGCGCCTGCACCCATATCAGGAGCAGGGTCGGTGCAATTTGTCTCGCAAGTGGTGGATGCCCCCCTCACCCGCGCCGCCGATGGCTATTATA
>CBKYSX010000923.1:0-2054 GCA_966690745.1 uncultured Ardenticatenales bacterium | reverse complement strand
TCTGTAGCGGAACCGGGCAAACATGCCATTTTGGAATCGCTGTATCCCGAAATCAGCACCGACCCCGCCGTGCTCCCCGCCATCCTCGCTGCGGGAGTAATGGTATCCCCCGCATTTCAATGGCGATAAGGGAGTATTGAGTAGTGGGTATTGAGAAAAGACAACGGTACCCTCTCTAAGCCTTTATTCCTGGCGTAGCGGTGATACATGTCGGGTCGTTTCTCAATACTCAATACCCACTACGCAACGCTTCTTCATTAGGAGTATCATCATGTTTTACAACCGTCCCTACCTGCCCCGCCTCGCTTTCGCGCCGAAGCACACCGCGCCGCGGGGCGATACACTGATTGTTATTTTCCTGCGTGGTGCGGCAGATGCACTCAATGTGGTCGTACCTTATGCCGAGTTTGCTTATTACCGCGCCCGCCCCACGATTGCTATCCCGCGCCCGGATGATAGTAAAGTAGAACGTCGCCTTCGTAGCGTAGATTTAGATGGATTTTTCGGGTTGCACCCGGCGTTAGAACCCCTTCATGCCGTCTGGCAGGCAAATCATCTAGGGATTATCCACGCCTGCGGTGCGCCCGATGATTCCCGTAGCCATTTTCGGGCAATGGAATTGATGGAACGGGGCGTAGAGGAGGATCAAGGACCCGCCTCCGGCTGGATTGGGCGACACCTTGCCACGCTGGATACAGGCAATCATTCGCCCCTCCGCGCCATTGGCTTTGGCGACCATCTGCAACGCAGTTTGCGCGGCTCCGTTCCCGCCGCCGCGCTCCGCTCTATCACCGATTTCCATTTGCAGGGCGATGATCGCGCCCTCCAACAAATGCAGGCGACCCTTACCGCTATCTATGATGCCGATACCAGCCCCTTGGCAGTCGTGGGGCAGGAGACGCTGGAAATGTATAAAACCCTGCAACAACTAGACCCCATCGGTTATCGCCCTGCCGGGCGGGCATATCCTGATAGTGATTTTGGCATGAGCCTGAAACAGGTGGCGATGCTGATTAAAGCCGAAGCAGGCTTAGAGGTTGCCGCGATAGATGTGGGCGGATGGGACACCCACTTTACACAAGGGGGGAGTGAGGGCTTAATGGCGGGATTATTAAAAGATTTGGGGGAAGGGCTTGCCGCCTTCCATGAAGATGTCGTCGAATATATGAACCGTGTCACGATTGTCACCCTCTCCGAATTTGGGCGGCGGGTGGCGGAGAATGGTTCCCTTGGCACAGACCATGGACACGGGGGGTTGATGATGGTGATGGGGGGCAACATTGTCGGGCACAAGGTACATGGCGAATGGGCAGGGTTAGAAGGGGATTCACTCATCGGACCCGGCGACCTTGCCGTCACCACCGATTACCGTGATATTTTGGGGGAATTGTGTATCAAACGGCTGAACAACCCCAACCTTGCGGACATTTTTCCTGATTATTCGATGGCGATGCAGAATGTTTTCGTATAGAGATTGTACGTGATTTTAAATGTCGCTATTCCCTTCTTGAATCAAAAGCCCATGCTTCCGTGCATGGGCTTTTGATTCATACAGTACAGGCTGTTATCCCTTATTGATAGGGGGTGGTTGGATATTGTCAGGCGATTGCCATGGGGTTCCTAAGCGGGGTAGTAGGAAATAATCTAGCCCGATGTACCCGGCGACTTTCCAAGCCAGAACCAGCAAAACTGCCAGCACCAGGAATAAGCCATTGGTGCTGGCGGCTCCTGCCATAATAAAGTTCCAGTTTAAGAAGGCACCGAAAAATGCCGCAATGCCGACAAACGCGCCCAGCACCAACCCTACCCCGATCAAAAATTCACCCCACGCCACTAATGGTCCGAACCAGGTATGGCTGTTGCTGTTGTAAAGGAAAGCCAAAAAATCCCGATACCAGTCAAACGCGATGAGGGGGCGACCCTCTGCCGGAACTTGAGTACTTCGTTCCCAGAACCCACGGATTGCCGCGCCTGTTTGCCATGCGGGGTCCTGCACTTTCTCCCAGCCATGCGAGAGCCATTCCCAGCCCAGATAGAGACGAACGATCAACCAC
>CBKYSX010000922.1:0-2064 GCA_966690745.1 uncultured Ardenticatenales bacterium | reverse complement strand
CAAAAATCTATACTTTCATAAATCAACCCTGCTTGGTCAATGGCGTAATAAACTTGGTTTGTTCGATGAAAAAGCGCAAAAACCAGTAAGGATTCTTTTTCATTTTGTAAGAATTCACAATCTGCAATCTCTAGGGACCACCCGTCAAAGTAGTACCCGCGAACGCTGTACTCCAACCCCCCGAAACAACATTGCAACTCAATCAATGCCTCGGTGGGTTCTATCCCTTTGGATTCTAGCAGGCGAATGACGCTCTCACGGTCACGGGGTTCGTCGCGCCATGTGGCAAATTCCAACATCCTTCGGGCACGGGGCGAGAGACGGGAAAGGCGATCAGGGTTCATAGGTTATTTCAGGTGCCGCCGTTTAATCTCGTACAAAATTAACCCGGTTGCCACCGCCAGATTCAGGGAATCCGCCGTGCCGTGCATCGGAATCCGCACGGTATGGGGCAGGGTGTCGAGAAATTCGGGGGGCAAGCCCTGCGCCTCTGCCCCCATCAGTAGAACCAGGGGGTGGGAATACTCTGCTTCCCAGTAAGAATCAGTTGCCTTGTCTGTACTGGCAACGATGGTCACGTTCCGTTCTGCACACCATTCCTGCAACTCCGACAGAGAAGCCAGACGCACCAACGGCACGGTGAAAATCGTCCCTGCACTCGCTTTCACAACAGCGGGATGAAAGGGGTCTACCGTATTACCTACCAGCAGAACGCCATGTGCCCCCACCGCGTCCACCGTGCGGATAATCGTGCCGAGGTTGCCCGGGTCGCCTGTGGTATAGAGGGCAACCAACAATGTATCGGAGGGAAGGGTGGTTGCCTCAATCGAGGCAGAGGGGCGACTCACAATTGCCAGAATCCCCACCGGATGGTCACGTTCCGACAGCGAGGCGAAGACCTCCGACGTAACCGTTTCCACCCGCACCCCCCGATGACGGGCAGTTTCAATCGCTTCTTTCGCAATCTCGCTCGTCAACATATCCGGGGCATAGAGTAGGGTATGGAGCGAAACCTTCCGCTCGACGGCTTCTATCACCCCCTGTATCCCTTCCACCACAAATTGACCCGCTTCGTCGCGGGCTTTGCGCTCTTTCAGCAATTTGCGAATGGTCTTGATCAGGGGATTTTGAGTGCTCGTAATCATAAGGACATGACGCGAAATGTAGGACGCAGAAACGACTATTTAACCACAGAGAACACAGAGGTCACAGAGAACGACCAAAGAATTCATAGAAATAGCTTGTCGTTCTTCGTGTTCTTTGTGGTTTCTGTAAGTCGTTGCAGTTTCCGGGTATCTTCTCGTTCCTAAATCGTTTCCGGCTCTATCCCCAGCAGTGCCTCTACACCCAGATCGGGGTCAAGCGGGGCGCGGGCGAAGAGGTTATTGGCAACAATAAAGGTTTCTTTGCTCTCTTTGCGGGTAGCATCGGGGTTGACATGGGTGACACGACGGAAATAGCGGCGCGTCAATGCCATTAACTTATCAAAATCTTCCCCGGTGAAGACCTTCGTCACAAAATTACCCCCCTTGCCCACCATTTCAACTGCAATCACAAAAGCATGAAGGCTCAACTCTATCGAACGGGCATGGTCGGTGGGTCCAATGCCTGTGGTATTGGGGGCAATATCGGAAATCACCGCATTATAGGGGGCATCTCCCGCCAAATCACGTAATTGCGCTTTGATGGCGGGGTCGCGCACATCCCCCTGCACAATCGCCACGCTCTGCAAGGGTTGAATCGGGGAAATATCCACCGCCACGACTTTCCCTTTCACCCCGACCAATTCCGCCGCCAACTGGCTCCAACTGCCGGGCGCGGCTCCAATATCCAGCACCCTATCGCCGGGGCGAATAATCCGATGCCGTTGGTTGATTTCCTCCAACTTATACGCCGAACGGGCGCGGTAGCCCTCCGCTTTCGCCTTCTTAAAATATTGATCTTTGCCTTGCTGTTTACGCCAGTTTTTGTCTGCCATCCGATAATTGTAAGGCTCACGCAAAGAACGCAAAGCCGCAAATGGGGAACAACCTATACGAACAAACCACAAAGGACACAGAGTTC
>CBKYSX010000921.1:0-2066 GCA_966690745.1 uncultured Ardenticatenales bacterium | reverse complement strand
CAGGGTCAGACGGAACGATTGGAAACCATCCAACACCAACCGTCCCGTGGTACGGCGTTGATTGAATATTTGGCCACCCCACAGCAACTCTATGCGTTTGGTGTGACCCGCGACAGAATTACATGCCATTCACTGATCGTTTTGCCTTCCCATATCCGGCGACTGCACCACCAATTGCAACTCAACCTCACGACGGTTCCCCGTAGTACGCCTGATACGATGGCACGGTTGGCAACCAGTGTCCGTGCGGGACCTTTGCGCCAATTCTACGCGCTACTGATTGCCCCTTTAGCACCACATCTCACGGGAATCTCTACCTTATATATTGTGCCTCATGGTGATTTACACTACTTACCCTTTCATGCGTTTTACGATGGCAAGCGCTATTTGATGGAGCACTACACCCTAAGTTATCTGCCAAGTGCAAGTATTTTGCCCTATGGCACAACCCCCTCCACCGGAAATAAGGTGGTGGCGTTTGGCTATTCCAATGAGGGACGACTCGTGGCGCGGGTGACGGAAGCGCAAACGGTGGCGGCACTGCTGGAAGGGGAGGCATACCTTGAAGAAGCGGCAACGGTTGCTCAGGTTCGCGCTGTCGCTTCTTCTGCACGATTACTCCATCTTGCTACCCACGGCTATTTCCATCGGGACAACCCGCGATTTTCGGGGGTGGTATTGGCGGATGGCTATCTTACGACGATGGATATTTTCGGTTTGCACTTGCCGGGAACCTTTGTCACCTTAAGTGCCTGCCAGACCAAACAAAGCCATCTTGGGGGGGGCGACGAACTGCTGGGGATGACGCAGGCGTTTCTCCACGCCGGCGCGACCGGGTTGCTGATGAGCCAGTGGGCCGTGTCCGATGCCGCCACCCTGGCACTCATGACCCATTTTTACGCGCATATCGCAAGAGGATTCTCCTATAGTCATGCACTCCAATACGCCCAGCAACAGCTGGCAGGGGAGTCGGCATGGTCCCATCCCTTTTTCTGGGCGGCATTTTTCCTCATTGGAACTCCCGTTTAGAAGCCTCGTTTAATAGATCGTAGACACCCCCGAAGGGTTACACGGTAAAAGGAGCGTACCCCCAAAAGGGATGGACTAAAGCCGACCAACCCTCAAAACTTGTCTCAGCGGATGCCGGAAAATCGAAAAAGGGCGGTTTATTTGGTACTTCGACCCGCTACCGACCAAGGAGAGAGAAAAATGCCCAAGGCTCGCTGTTTGCGCTGGCTCATCGTTTTTGGAATGATGGTATTGGGGGGAACCTTTGCACTATTAACCCCACCCCCCGCCACTGCCGCGTCACTCACTTGCCGCTATGCGCCTCAACAAATTATCGTGATGGGTACCGACGCCGATATCGAGGTACTCCCCGATACATGGGAACGAATCGGAGCAATTGAACTCACCACTGAACCCCCCCGCCGCGTCATTATCGGCTACGCCCTCCCTGCCCCCATTACTGTTGAAGAAGCGTTGGAGGTTGTCAGCCACTATCCCCGCTTATCCGCCGACCCCAATTGCTATATCGGCGCGTCCGGGTGGTCTATTGTTGGCAGTGGGGGATGGGCACCCCTTCCCGGTGTGCCTGCCGGTAACTTTCCCGGTCAACCCGCCTTTGATTCAGCCACCGGAGGTATTTCGCTCTACTCCCCTCACGGACGTACCCTTTCGGAAACAGGTAAAGCGATTACGATTGGTTTTATTGACGGGGTGGATAGTATTGCCATTGGAGGAAGTGGAGCAACCTACACCGCTAGCTTTCCCAGCCCCGGCGGTGCCTATACGGTTGCGGTTTCCGACCTTACGGTAACGTTGCCCCTCTCCTTTACCGTTGCTTCAACCACCACTTTGCCTTATATGGGGTCCCATGGTCCTTTTGCCCTGAGTCTGGCACATGAAATCGCCCCGGATGCCACTTATCGTTTATATGGGGTCTTAAATCAGAATGGGGTCGGAACGCTCTTTGGCGGTTTGTCCGCTATGAACGACTTTATGAATGACCCCACCGTGGTCGCCAATCAAGCGGTTCTGAATCTGAGCTGGGAGGTAGCAGGAGC
>CBKYSX010000920.1:0-2074 GCA_966690745.1 uncultured Ardenticatenales bacterium | reverse complement strand
TGGTGGCAGGGTCCCGGTTATCTGATTGATGTCAGCAATCCCGCCGCGCTAATGTGGTTCCGCGAACGATTGGAACAGTTAAAAGCCGACACCGGGCTGGATGGCTACAAATTTGATGCGGGCGAAGCCTGTTATCTGCCGCCCGATGCCCGTTCAATGGGAATGGTCAACGGCAATGAGTACAACCGCCTCTATATTGAGTTCTTAGGCGAATATTTCCCCTCCAGCGATGTGCGGAGTGGCTGGCGCAACCAGAAAACGCCCCTGCTCTTCCGCGAATGGGACAAATTCAGTCTGTGGGGGTTGGACAACGGCTTGCAATCGGTGTTATCGCAAGCATTGGTATTGGGGATGCTCGGCTACCCCTTTGTGCTGGCGGATATGATTGGCGGCAATGAATATGGCGACGAGCGCACCGATGCCGAAATGATGATTCGCTGGACGCAAGCCAATGCCTTGCTACCAATGATTCAATTCTCGGTGGCTCCCTGGGATTTTGATGCAGAAGTTTCCGACTTGTGCCGCCACGCCGCCGATTTGCACGTTCAATTTGGCGCGGAATTTGAACGGGTGGCGCGGGAAAGTGTGGAAACAGGCTATCCGATGGTACGCGCCCTGGTCTGGGCGTATGGGGATGACCCCGAAACCGAAACCATCTGGGATCAGTTTCTGCTGGGCGACAACTGGTTGGTCGCCCCGGTGGTTGTAATGGGTGGGCGTTCGCGGGATGTCTACCTTCCCGATGGACAATGGCGTATGGCGGATACGGGCGAACTTTTTGAGGGTCAGCAATGGCTACGGGATGTGCCTGTGCCATTGGACCGGCTGTTGTATTTTGAGAAGGTGGGATAAGGGATAGTAATAAAAAGAGGCGATAGCAATTCTGCTACCGCCTCCTTTTTTACCCTCAACTGCGTAACTTCTAAACCCATTACTCCGGCGGTGGGGCGGCATCGTAGCGGATAAGCGGCAGATAGGTTTCCACTGTAGTGGGAACAGGGGATACGACCCCTTCCAACAAATAGAGCGAATCCAGACGTGGGTCGTCCGTACCGTTACGGTCAATCAGCAATAAATCGCCATTCGACAGAAAGCCGACGGTTTGGATGAACGTTGCTTCCCCTGCGCTCTCAAAAAGTAAAGTTGGTGTTCCTCCATCAATCGGAACTTTTTGATAGGCGGCTCCGGTTGCGGTGTGGGTTTGGAAGAACACCTCTTGCTGGTTCGGACCAATCGTAAAAGTGCTGACCTGTGGCTCATTATAGAGGGTAATTGGATTCTCAGAGCCATCCCCCCGCATACTAAAGAGCGGATTTCTTACATTTGAATCTCCCGTTTTGTAGACATACCAGCTTCCATCGCTGGTTATATTGTCTGAAATGATCGCTTGAGATTGGTCTTCATTTGAGATGGTAACCAACGGCACGGCTGTTGTGGGAGGGTCAAATGAAGCGGTTGAAACGGTAGTGGTAAGGGTTGGCGAAACATAGAGGAAAGAATAAATAAAAGCCCTGGCTCCTTCCGGTGCGAGTGAAAAGTAAGAGAAACCGGGACCCGGTAATGGCGATACAGGAATGATGGTGTTATCACTTACGGTGAGTCGCCGTAGCGTGTAACCATCTCCATCATAATCGCTATAGATAATAAATTCTTGCGCTTTACCGAGTTGAAAATCCCCTATCAATTGTTCAGGGGGGGTAATAACTGTTGCATTTCCGCCCGACAAAGGGACACGATACAAGCGTGAGCCTTCTCCGTTCATATTTGCCGTGAAGAATAAAGCATCTACCGATTCCACAAATGAGGCATCATAATAGTCTACTTCACTGTTGGCTGGGTTGACTATGCGGGGTGTACCACCGGTTATGGGAACAAGTGCCCGACGCGTCGGTGTAGAATTGGTATCCTCAACCACATAGGTAACGTAGCCCCCGCTCGGACTTATCTGAAAATCAAATACAGCCCCGTTGTCTATCCCCTCATTTAAAAGAGTGGGGGTTCCCCCGGTGACAGGAATGGCTTTAATGTCAACATTATCGCCACTGCCATCAAGGTACACAACCGTTTGTCCATC
>CBKYSX010000919.1:0-2081 GCA_966690745.1 uncultured Ardenticatenales bacterium | reverse complement strand
AAACATCACTGTCCCTAAGAGAATGCCAATCAATGCACCGCCTTGAGCGCACCAGAGCCATTCCGTATCCAATACGAAACGCCCCGCCCCCCAGATAAACGCGCCTAGCACACTGCAGACAATCAAGTACCGTATCATTACATGGAAGGTTTCTGAAAAAATATTGAGGATAAAATAACCCAAAATGAACGAAGGAATGGTAAGAATGATTCCGGCAATGACGGGGTTCACTTCAGGATTGGCAATCAATATCCGATCTAATTCTACGGTAAAGATGGGGACATAGTAGAACATGAATACAAGCCATGCTGATATAAACAAGGCAATACCCAGAAAATTAAGCGTCCACTTTAATTCGGCGAAGGCGGATTCTACGCGCCTTAATCGTTCCACTTCGGCGTATTTTGCCAGTTCCGCCGCATTGTCTAAGGCGATGTCGCCCGGTCCCCGCGTTCGTGCAATCCCGTTCAAACGGTCATAGGATTCGCGGCTTTCCTGATCCAGCAACGTATTGGCGGCATTGATAATCAGTTCCCGTTCGTCCCCCCAGGTCGTCGCCAGCCGTTCGCGTACCGCCGCCGCGATTTCAGCAGTGGTCGCGTGGTTGGAAACACCAATCATCTCGTAAAAGGTCGGGCGAGCCATGAAGCAAAAAGGGAAGGGTAAAGCGGTAAGAACGAAGTTCTTACCGCTTTACCCTTATTCCTCGTCGTAACCGTTCGGGCGGGACTGATGCCATTCCCATGCCGAACGGACAATCGTATCAAGGTCGGAATAGCGGGGTTCCCATCCCAATTCACGCATGATTTTTTCGTTGGCGGCAACCAATTGGGGCGAATCCCCGGCGCGGCGGGGTGTAACCACGGCGGGAATCGAATGCCCGGTTACGGTTCGTGCCGCTTCAATCACCTCTTGTACACTAAAGCCCTGCCCCGTTCCCACATTGTAAGTGCGCGACCCGCCATCTAACGCCTGCAACGCCAGAATATGTGCCGTTGCCAAATCCGCCACATGGATATAGTCGCGCACGGCTGTACCATCAGGGGTAGGATAATCATCCCCATAAATATTAATATGAGAACGTTTGCCCAATGCCACCTGTAGGATGAGAGGAATAAGGTGGGTTTCGGGGTTATGTGCCTCGCCGCGTCCTTCCCATGCCCCCGCCGCATTAAAATAGCGTAGCGCGGCATAGCGAATGTCGTGGATTTTATCAAACCACTCCATCATCTCTTCCATCATTAACTTAGTGCGCCCGTAGGGATTGATGGGACGCAAAGGCGCATCTTCGGGAACCGGAACCGTTTCAGGGAAACCATAGACCGCCGCCGTACTGCTAAAAACGATTCGTTTACAATCGTGTGCCACCATCGCTTCCAGCAGGTTTAGTGTATGTACCACATTGTTACGGAAGAACATAGCCGGGTATTTCATGCTTTCGCCCACTTCGATATAAGCGGCAAAATGAATGACCCCATCGGGTTTGTATTGTCCGAACAACGCATCCAGGCGGGCTTGATCCGCTAAGTCCATCTGTTCAAAACTCGCGCCTTCAGGTACGGCATCCCGATACCCGCGACTGAGATTATCCAGCACCACAACGTCGTGTCCGTGACGGATCAATTCCGAAGCGGTAATACCGCCAATATAACCTGCACCGCCAATGACAAATACCTTCATAGGGTAAATAACTCCGATAATGTTTTACCGTCAATGGACGGTACGCTTGGCTTCTAAATCGTTCCAACCCTGCCATGCACCGGTAGCACCGATGGCTTCAACGGTTGCCGCCCCTGCCGCGCTAGCCCAACGGGTGGCAGTTTGGAAATCATCCCCCCGTGCCAGCGAAGCCAGCAGGGTTGCGATGTAGGCATCCCCCGCCCCGGTGGTGTCTATCGTGGTAGCGGCATAGGCAGGGATATCCAGCATACCACGTTTGCCATACACGCGGCTCCCGATTGCGCCCAATTTCGTAATGACAGAGCCAACGCCCCGCGCCAATAATACAGCGGCGATGGCATCGGCATCGGTTTCTCCCGTAACTTTTTCCCCTTCATCTTCATTCACCAAAACAATATCCA
>CBKYSX010000918.1:0-2084 GCA_966690745.1 uncultured Ardenticatenales bacterium | reverse complement strand
GATCCCGCCACCGGACAGGCACAACAGGGAACTTATCTATCGGCACAGTTGGGAAGCGGAAGTACGAACAGTCTGACGGTGCAAAATTTCTGTTTGACGACAACGGATACGCTGGTAGTGCTATCGGAAACAGCACATTGGCCCCGCTATGCCAATCGCAACCCGATGAATGATGTGATGGTTTCCTCGCCAACGGGCTTTAGCCATTGGATTGAATTTTCGCCCGATTTGACAACGGCAATTACGGCGTATGGGGAAGACCGGGCTGACCCCGCCAACCACGCCGGAACTATGCCCGCGGAGGATTGTTTTTCAACCCCGGTGCCGACCCGTACTCCCGACCCCACGTTGACAGAACGGCTCTATTTGCCGATGGTGCGCCGTTTATGAGCGCAGACGCAGAAAACAAGCGTACCGAGTTTTTTACATTTTTGATTCTGGTGGTTTTGTGTGGTTTCGTTTTGATGGAGATTGAAACTATTGGAGCAATATTGCCCGGAACACCGGCGGGAAGTGTTAGCGGGCTAATCGGGGTAGGGGTGGTGGGGGTGGTTATAGCCAAACGGGACATAATACAGGTGCATCCCCTTGTCTGGTTTATTGCGATAGGCAGTGCCATTGCCCTCTATTTTTTGTTGCGCTCCTTACTCTTCCAAATAAACTCGGTTGCCTTGCCGCCTTATCTCCCCACAGAGTGGATTGTTGTCATCTGTCAGGTCGTATTGGGGCTACTGGTTGGGGCAGGTGTTCCGCTGTTGATTTATGGGGTAGTGGTGACAGGGTTTCGGCTGTTGGAATAGAGGACAACCGTACAATTGACTATCTTCGCACCCAAAGCAACTTCCCCCTTGATTTTACAATCCGCGATATACCTGTCTCACGACAGAGTTCAGGATATATCGGCAATAAAGTAGGCGTTACGTAGGTGAGGGTGACAGTAATTCCCGGTGGGAATTACTGTCACCCTCGTTTCTCGCCTGCACTACGTAACTTCGACAAAGATAAAAAAACATGAAACCATTTTCTTTTTCGATTCCGCCATTGTCGGAATCAGCAATGAATGCCGCCCGCGAACGGCAAAATCGCCTCACCAAACCGGCGGGTGCCTTGGGACGGTTGGAACATCTTTCGATTCAGTTGGCGGGGATTACGGGGCAATTAAACCCTTCCTTTTCGCATAAACGGGTTTTTGTATGCGCGGGGGATCATGGGGTGGTGGCGGAAGGGGTGAGTGCCTTCCCGCAAGCCGTAACGCACCAGATGGTCTTAAATTTCTTGAGCGGGGGCGCGGCTATCAATGTATTGGCGCGGCAGATGGGCGCAGAGGTGACAGTGGTGAATTGCGGGGTGGCGGCAGAGTTTCCCGATTTGGGCATGAATTTTATCAATACCCCTGTAATGCACGGAACACGCAACATGGCGCAGGGCGCGGCAATGACGCACGAGGAAGCAGAACGCTCTATGATGGTTGGGGCAACTGCCGTTCAAACGATAGCAGATGCAGACGAATTGAATTTGGTGATGTTGGGGGAAATGGGCATCGGGAATACAACGGCGGCGGCGGCAATTGGCTGTGCTATGACGGGGCAAGAGCCTGCGGTAATGACGGGACGGGGTACCGGGGTAGATGACCGTCAATATTTACATAAAGTGGATGTGGTGCGGCGGACGTTGACGATAAATTTACCGAACCCTGATGATGGTTTGGATGTACTGGCAAAAGTAGGAGGATTGGAAATCGGCGGGTTGGTGGGGGTGACATTAGCGGCGGCGGCGCGGCGGATTCCGGTGGTGGTGGATGGCTTTATTGCGACGAGTGCCGCCCTGCTTGCGGTTGCCATTGCACCCGAAGTGAAGCCTTATCTGATAGCCGCGCACCGCTCGCAGGAACAGGGGCATCGGGTGATGTTGGCGCACCTTGGGATTATGCCCCTGCTGGATTTGGATTTGCGGCTGGGGGAGGGAACGGGCGGGGTGCTGGCGATTCCACTAATTGAGGCGAGTATGCGCCTGTTGAACGAAATGGCGACCTTTGATGATGCAGGCGTGTCTGAAAAAGCGGAGTAGTGGGTATTGAGAATTGG
>CBKYSX010000917.1:0-2088 GCA_966690745.1 uncultured Ardenticatenales bacterium | reverse complement strand
AGGTCAGCTATTTTATTAAAACGTTCCTGCTCTATCTGCGCTTCTATATCAGGAGCCAGATTCACTTTTGGAAGATGCACAGGATGTGCCTGTAAAACTTCTATACGGTAGGCAGTTGGAGGGTGCGTGGCATCCAATCGCGCACCCTCCATACTGTTTCCGCGATGTAATCGTTCTTTTTCGTGGGCAGGGAGTGTTTGTAAATACCTTTCAAACTCTGTGAAGGCGTTCATGTTTTTACCCCCGGACACAATACGCTGAATGTGAGTATAAAAGCTTTGATCCAGATACAATTTATCCATAAGTCGTAACGTACCATTGGTATTGCTTACCTGCGCCGCCAGATAATCGGCACGATATTCGGCGCGTTGTGAATCCCGATGGGTAAGCACTGCCATAACGTAAAGAATGGCATAGACAATTTTCTCGACGACAAAGCCAATGCTTTTGCTAAGCAGTGAAGAAATATCCACCAATGAGCCTACCAGTGTACCTCGCCCCACATTAGAACCGGAGGGCGGACGCAATAAGGAAACCCATTGTTGTAAGGTTTGAATTGCCGTTTTTAACCATGTACCGCGTGCCGGGTCGCCGCTTACCCCATGTGCCAGTTCGTGGGCGATCAATGCTACTTTTTCTTGCCCTTTGGTCGCTAGGAATATCGGCAACCCCAATCCGAGAATTTCTTTTTGTTGCCAACCATATTGCCCGAAGAAGGCATTGTATTCCGGGGTGATGGCAATCCCGGCAACAGGACGGGCGTTCATCGCAACCGCAATTTCGTCCGCAACTCCATAAAGCACCGGAAATTCCTCACGCGGTAACGTAGGCGGAACTTTGCGAATACGGGGACGGGTCAACCAGACGATTCCCAATAAACAGAGTGCGCCCAGGAGTGCAAACCAGTTGCTCCATTGCCAAAAAATATACAGTAACCACACCCCCAGCCCCAGAAATGAAAGGGTCAGCCCATGCACAAGTGATGCGATAAGCCACGCTGTAATGGTAGAAAAACGTAAGGTGGGCTGAGCAGGAGGAACTTTTTTAAGCTCTTCGACCAACCCCCGCCCTGCCCGTTGCCCCAATGCCATCCAAATCCGTTCTTGCATGGAATAACGGCGGTTTTTCTCTAAAGGACGAACGTTCCAATTACAGTTCTGGCACCATGTTACAAAGCCGCGCACCACCGGCATAGGTGCTTTGCATTGTGGGCATGGTTGTTGAATAAGTGGTGTCGTTTCAGTGGTAGTCATTGGAATAAAGGTAAAGTTTTGGGATTGAAGGGAGTCCATCCCCTAAAAAAAGTGGCGGGGTGAACGGAGTATAAAATAAAAAACCGCAAGGTTAAACCCTTGCGGTTTTGTTCCGTTACGGAAAAACGGTCAATTAGTTGGCGGCAGGCTTGCTGTCGTCAAAACGCAGATATTCTACGCCGCGGAATTTGCCACAGTTGGGGCAAATGGTGTGGGGGCGGGTTGCCGAACCACAATCGGGGCATTTCACTACCAATACCTTGCCCAAAGCGTCATGGGCGCGGCGGCGGTTGCGGCGGGTGCGGCTCAATTTTTTCTTTGGCAGTGCCATCGGCTTGCTCCTTCTTCATCACTCCAAACGGGATTACTTTTTCTTCCCTTTGGATGGTTTCGGGTTATCGGATTCTAACAGAGACTTTAGCGCGTCCCAGCGCGGATCGGTGCTGTCACTTTCGCAGGCACATTGCCCGTCGTTTAAGTTTGCGCCGCAGGTCGGGCATAGCCCTTTACAATCTTCCCGGCAGAGCGCGTGGTTCGGAAGAGCAATCAGCAAATCCTGTCGCACCACTTCGGTTAAATCAAGATGATTACGCTCGTCAATCACGGTGGCAGTGTCGTCGTCATCCCCAACGGGTAGACGTGCCCCCGTTTGCAAATCCAGCAGAGGTCGGAATTGTTCTTCGATTTCGATATCCACCGGAACATCGAAAGGTTCCAAACAACGCCCACAACTGACCTCTACCACCGTCTCCATCTCGCCGGTCACCAGAATCCCTTGCAGAATTTTGGTAAACTTGACCTTGCCCGTGATTGGAGCCTGTATGACAAGTGTCGG
>CBKYSX010000916.1:0-2103 GCA_966690745.1 uncultured Ardenticatenales bacterium | reverse complement strand
GGGCACAAGGCACCGCCCCTACAGGTGACGGGCGGGTACGAGGCACCACCCCTACAGGTAGGGACACTCTACCACAGCCGCTCTGCAATTCCTTACCCGAAATCGGACAATTTGCCTACGCACATCGGGCAATCCACGCACATAAGTACCCATGCACAGATATAAGCAAAAGAAGTCAGGCACAGACGAAACCGAGTTTTCCACGGCAGAAACTCGGTTTCTTTCTCAGATGGCAAATGGAAAAATGCGTTTTTTACTCAATTTTCGCGCATTACGCTCCGCATTAAAGGGACAAAACCAATGCTAAGGGTCAGTTGTAAAATTGCCTGACAACGTTTGCTTACACTCCGGAATCCCGGTAGAGATAAACGTTCAGCCAATCTATGCTAGAATGCCCGCCCGTCCCCCTTGCTTACCAAACAATATGATGGCACAACGAAGAAAGAAACCGAGTTTTCCACGGCAGAAACTCGGTTTCGCGTTCTGCCATTGCTACCTGTTACAACACTACCTACAATTCTATGAAGCTTCATTTCTGTTCGTCGGCTGTGCGATTCATAGGCATTCTGCTCATCGGGTTGTTGATGGGGATAACAGGGTGCGCTTCACAAACCCCGGCACTTCCACCCACGCCACCCCTTGCAGTGTTCCCGACCTTAACCCCGACCCCCTTTAGCGATATTGTGGTTCCAACCCTGTTCCCCGATACGCTTAGTACCCCCCTGCCCTTGCCGCCGACCTCCACCGTCCGGCTTGCGCCTACGAGTACCCCGTATGTGCCGCCTGATATTGAAATTCCAACCGCGTTGGAAAGTGTGCCCTGCGAAGATTTTGAAGTAACCACCCGTGCCTCTGCGTCGCAGGGGTATACGTTGTGCGGCTATGTCAGCGTGCCGGAACGCCACGCCGACCCCACCAACGGGCGCACCCTAAAAGTAGCAGTGGTGATTTACAAAAGCCCGAACCGGGACGCGGTTGCCGACCCCCTGCTTTTAGCGCAAGGGGGACCGGGCGGCTCAACGCTTTATCTGTATGGCAATCAGGTCCCGTTTCTGGTGCCGCGCCTCTTACAAACGCGGGATATTGTATTGATTGAGCAGAGAGGCACCCGCTTTTCCCAACCCTTTTTATACTGTGATGAAATCGAATATTTCCTGATCGAAACGTTGGATGATGCGGCGGGCTATGAGGATGTGTATGAGAAGCAGGATGCCCTGCAACGCTGTTATGACCGTCTGCGGCGGGATGGGGTCAATCTGAATGCCTATAACAGCGTGGAAAACGCCCACGATATGGCGTATGTGAGCGGGGCATTGGGGTATGAGCAGTTTAATTTTTACGGGGTATCGTACGGGGCGTTGCTGGGGCAACATTTGTTGCAACTCTACCCGGACCGGGTGCGGAGCATGGTATTGGATTCGGTGGTGCCGATGCAAACCAATTGGATTGTCGAAGCCCCGCGCAGTGCCAATCGCGCCTTGCGGGGTATTTTTGCCGCTTGCGCCGCCGACAGCCTGTGCAACAGCCGCTACCCTGCCCTGGAACAGACCTTTCTGGCAACGGTAAATCGGTTGAACGGCGAACCGATGGAGCTGGTGATTCAAGAAGAGAGCCGCACCTTTCCGGTTCGCCTGACCGGGGATTTATTCATCCGGGTGCTGTACGACATGATGTATGTGGAAACGGGCACGATTCCGGCGATGATTGATACGGTTGCTGAAGGCAATTTGTTGCCCCTGCATAGCCGCGTCGTGAACCATGCCGTCTATGCGCTGGCGGGAACCAATGGCATGTATGCTTCGACGATGTGCGCCGAGGATGGCGATTATCGGGCGGAGGATCTGGTGGATATTGAGGGGTTGTATCCCGATGTGGCGCGGGTAGTGGGGGGCACGTTGGATAATGATTTGCTGGAACTGTGCCCGGTGTGGCAGGTATCGCCATTATCCGACGGTGGGGATACCCCCGTACAAAGTGATGTGCCGACGCTGTTGCTATCGGGCGAATTGGACCCGATTACGCCCCCCGCCTTTGCCGATGAGGTGGCACGGTATCTGCCCAACAGCACGGCACTGCTCTTTCCGCGTCAGAGCCACGGGGTCT
>CBKYSX010000915.1:0-2107 GCA_966690745.1 uncultured Ardenticatenales bacterium | reverse complement strand
TGACACAATGGCTAACTCCCTCTGATAATGAAGGTGGGACTTCACTTTGCCTGCGTTATGCATGTAAAGCCGGGTACGGGTCGCATCTCCAACCCCTTCCTCCACATGAAGTCCTTCATCCCACCGTCCATTCATCGCCTATTGCGTTTTAGCCCCTGGTTGACGGCGGGCTTGACAGGCGCACGACCTATTCATAGTGTAAATAGGTGATAGAATGAACATTGATTTGGTTTGGGGGCTAATCGCCATCATCGTACTCACAACCGCCGCTTATATTGTGCGAAATGCGCGCCGCGATGGGACGCTCCATCTTCCCGGAATCCGTTATGTGGTGACGGGGATGATCGGGGTCAGCATCGCTATGTTTTTTGAAGTGCTCGGCGTAATTGCGCCGGGGTACGGCGAGCCTTTGTTTGGATTTTTGCGGGTGGTCATCTTCTTTATGGGCGGCGCATTGTTCGTGGTGCGGGGTTTATATGAATGGTCGCCGTTGGGGGCGGAAGTGCGCCGCCAATATACTGCCGCGCAACGGGAATTGGCGGAACGCATCAAAGCCGAAGCCGCCCTGCGCGAAGCCCATGACCAATTGGAACAACGGGTATTGGAACGCACCGCCGCCTTACGGGAAGCCAACCGTCATTTGTATTTGCAGGCATTGACCTTTGCCACCCTTGCCGAAGGGGTGGTGGTAACGGACTTAAACGGCAAAGTATTGGATGCCAACGCCGCCGCCGCTCAAATTTTCGGCTATTCGCTGGATCGGATTGTCGGGCGCGAGGTCAAAGCCGGATTGTTTGAAGATATACCTTTTCAAGGGTGGAGCCATTTGCGCCGTTTAATTGAAAATGATGGACAATGGACGGGCGAATTGGACTACCGCCACCCCAACGGGCAATTGTTACGGATCAGTTGTCGCGTGGTTCTGTACCATAATGACCAATATGAGCCGGAAGGCTTTATTGCGGTCGGGCGCGATATTACCGCCCAACGCCATGCAGAAGAGGTAGTACGTCGGCACTCGCTGACCTTTGAGAACTTATCTGAAAGCATTATTTTGACTGATGTCCAGGGATTGATTCTGGATTGTAACCCGGCAACGACCACCATTTTCGGGGACAACCGGGAAGAAGTGGTAGGGAATTCGCTTTATACGTGGGCGCGTTCACCTATCGGGGATTCAGAAATTATTGAGATTACCAAAATTATTGAAGAGACCGGGCGGTGGTCAGGCAATTTGCCCTTTCAGAGAGCAGATAAAAGTGCCGGAACGGTAGCCGTGACGATTCTGCGCCTGCATGATGAGGGGCAGGAATGGACGGGGTCGGTGGTCTTATCGCGCGATATTACCGAGCAGATGCGTGCCGAAGCTGAACGGCGGCGGAATGAAGCCCTTCTCCAGAGTGTTCTCCGTTCTGCGCCTGCCCGTATCGCGGTGCTGAATGAAAACGGGCATCGGATTCTGACCAATCAAATCTGGCATGATGATTTTAAGGATGAAAAAGTGCCGGAGAGCGTAAAAGCCTTGCCGGACGGAGATTTACGGAAAGCCGCGCCTTTGTTAGAAGTAACCAGCGAAGAATCACAGGAAGTAGCAGAGGGAATTGAGACGGTGTTGGATGGGGAACGTCCCAATTTCACCTACGAGTATGCCGTAGACCTTCAACCCGGACCGCGGTGGTATCTGATGCAGGTGTCACCATTATTAAGCGAGCAGGGGGGGGTGGTGATTACCCATACGGATATTACCGAGCGTAAATTCGCCCAATACAACTTAATGCGGCAGGAACGTTTTGCGGTGTTGGGGCGACTTTCAACCACGCTGGCACATGAAATCAACAATCCCTTGCAAGCGATTCGGATGAATCTGGATTTGGTGCTGGATTTCAAATTGCCGCCCGCTGAACAGCACGAATTGTTGGAAACGGTGCGTACTGAAATTGATCGTTTGGGAAGTGGAACGATGCGGATTCTTAACTTTGCGCGGGTACGCTATCGCACCCCGCAACAAGTAGATGTCCGCGACGTGTTGGAACACAGCTTGCAATTGCTTCATCAGGAATTTGATCGGAAGGGGATTCAAGTCAATATTCATGCCGCTCATGTGCCG
>CBKYSX010000914.1:0-2107 GCA_966690745.1 uncultured Ardenticatenales bacterium | reverse complement strand
CCAAAAAAGATTAAATGCACGTAGACTTTTTGACGCTTGCTTGTTTGCGAAACGATTTGAAAGCCCTGCGGGATGCGCGGGTGCAAAATCTGGTTTTCACGAATACGAATACCCTCGCTATCGAACTGTATGCGGGGCAACGCACCAACCTTGTACTGGATGTCAGCCAACAACATTCCCGCGCTTATTTAACGCATACCAAACCCCGGCGCGGGGTAGAAACCGAAACGCCCCTATTGCTTCTGCTCCGCAAATATGTGCGTAGCGGACGACTGCGCGATGTGACCCAGCCATTGGGGGAGCGGATTTTAGAATTCCATTTTGAGAACGAAAACGGGCGCACGTTGTTGGTAGCGGAAGTGATGGGCAAATTTTCCAACCTTCTTCTGGTGGATGATGAGGGAATTGTGCTGGAATGTGTCCGGCGCATCACCATTCAACAGAACCGCTTTCGCGCTACGTTGCCGAATCATCCCTATGAACCCCCACCTGTTTTGCAACGCCCCCTGCCCCATGAGTTGAGCGAATTTGAATGGCAGGGGATATTACAAAATGCCGACCCCGACGAACTGCTTCATAAGGTGCTGGTACGGGCGGCGAGTGCGGTCAGCCCCACGGTGGCGCGGGAACTGGCGGCGCGGGCAACCGGGCATTTTGACGCGAAGGTGAGCGAGGCGCGGGCATTGGCATTGGTGGATGCCGCCGATGCTTTATTTGACCCGTTGGAAAGCGGACATTGGTTGCCTCATGTCGCATTGGATGAGGAAGGGGAAGTGATTGCGTTCGCTCCCTACCCCCTGACTCAGTATGAAATCAGCGAACCGGTTGATTCCATTTCCGAGGGGATTGAACGCTACTTTGCTCAAAAGTTAGATACGGATGGGTATGCGGCAGTGCGCCAGCGCGTCGGTGCGTTATTGGCGGGGGCGCAAAAAGAGGTGGACAGTCGCCTCTATCAACTACGTTCCCAATTGATTGACCCCGCCGAGGTGGAGGCATTACGTGAATCGGGGGAATTGTTGCTTTCCTATCAATGGCAAGTACCACGCGGGGCAGATGTGGTTGAATTGCCCGATTTTACGGGTAAGACGCGCCGGATTACGCTGGAACCCACCCTCAATGCCGTGGACAATGCCAAACGGTATTTCACCCGCTACGATAAGCGCAAAAAAGCGGCGGACGAATTACCGCCATTGGTAGAAAGTGCCGAGCAGGATGCGGCATATCTGGCAGAGCTCGCCAATGATTTGGAACGCGCCGAAGAACGCCCCGAAATTGATGCGGTGCGTGAGGCGTTGACCACAGGCGGCTTTACACGGGCGCAGAAGAAGCGGCGGGCAATGGGCGGTACCATTAAGGGCCCGCGCCGCGTGATGTTGGGCGATTATGTGGCATTAGTAGGGCGCAACGCCAAACAGAATGATGAAGTTACGTTCAAACTTGGCTCCCCCGATGATTTATGGCTCCATGCACGGGGTGTGCCGGGGTCCCATGTGATTCTCAAAACCAACGGACGCACCCCGCCCGCCCCGATTCTAGATCAAGCGGCGGCATTGGCGGGCTACTATTCGCAGGCGCGGGGCAACACCGATGCCGCCGTAGATGTTACCGAACGGCGGCAGGTGCGGCGGATGTCGGGGGCACGTCCGGGACTGGTGACGTATCGCAATGAACGCACCCTCTATGTGCGCCCCAAAGCGGCGGAAGAAGTTGAGGACGAATAAAAACATCGGGAAAGGAGAAATGAGAAACGAGAAAACGGCAAGTAAGTTTCTCGTTTCCCATTTCTCTTTTCTCATTTCTCCATGAATGAAATTCTGGTCGGTGATTGTTTAACTCTATTACCCACCCTGCCTGATGAATCGGTGGATTTAACAATTTTTAGCCCACCCTATGACGGGATTCGTCGCTATCAGGGGGAATGGCAATTTGAATCGGAGCAGTTGGGGCGGGAATTATTACGTGTTACCAAGCCGGGCGGGGTTTGTATTGTGGTGATCGGGGATGGCTCCAAAAATTTTGCCAAGTCGCTCACGTCGTTTCGATTAGCGGTGACATGGTGCGATACGGTAGGCTGGCGGCTCTTTGAAACCTGTATTTATCATCG
>CBKYSX010000913.1:0-2114 GCA_966690745.1 uncultured Ardenticatenales bacterium | reverse complement strand
GTTGACCCCGAATTCGGGCAACTGCGCCTCTCATGGCATGAATTTGAGCATGATTATTCTGATGTATTGCTCTTATTTGCGCCGGGGGCAAGCTTTCAACCGAAGCCGAAAAGCACCGCTTTTTCGTGGCGGACTTATCTGGGTTCTTTGTTACGGGTGGACGGCGCACGGCGATTTCTGATCCAAATCATCGCCGCTTCACTGTTGCTTCAATTGTTTGGAATTGTTTTACCGTTTGTGACGCAAGTGGTGGTAGATCGTCTGATTCCCAATCAGGAATTGAATCTTTTAACGGTCATCGGCGTTGCAATTTTGGGGTTGGCGGGAGCGCAATTTATCAGTAGTTTTGCCCGGGCGCATTGGTTATTGCATTTACAAGCCCGTTTCGACGGGCGCATGATGCCCGATTTTTTCGCCCATATTTTACGTCTGCCTTTTAGGTTCTTTTTACAACGTACATCGGGGGATTTGATTACGCGCCTGACCAGTCATATGGTGGTGCGTGAAACCTTAACCAACCAATTAATTTCGACCATTTTGGATGGAACGTTGGTATTGGGGTATCTGATCGCCTTGTTTGTCTGGCAACCCCTGTATGGTCTGCTGGTATTGGTATTGGCGGCGGTGCAAATCGGGCTGGTAGTGCTTACCGCTTCATGGATGACCCGGCTAACCCAACGTACCCTTGTTGCCGAGGCAGATTCCCATACCTATTTAATTGAAGCGATCGGAAGTATTGCCACGTTGAAAGCCTCCGGCATGGAAGGGCGGGTGGCACGTCATTGGAATCATTTGTTTGACCAATATCTGAGCCGCATGATTCAACAGAGCCGATTGACGGCGGGGTTGGATAGTGTGCTGATGGCGTTACGAACTTTTACACCATTGGTACTGTTGTGGGCGGGGGCATGGTTGGTGTTGAACGGGTCGGTATCGCTGGGAACCATGCTGGGGATGAACGCACTGGCGATTGCCTTTTTAGAGCCGCTTTCCTATTTCATTGAGAACAGCCAGCAAGTCCAACGGGTTGGAGCCTATTTAGAGCGGATTGGGGATGTGATGGCAACGGCGCAGGAACGCACTGCCACCGCTTCTGCACCCTCCTTAACAGGCGCAGTCCGGGTGGAGAATGTCAGTTTTCGCTACGATAAAGAAAGTCCTTATGTCTTAGAAGATATTTCTTTGGAAATTAAGCCCGGGCAGAAAATCGCGTTGGTGGGGCGTACCGGGTCGGGTAAAAGTACATTAGCAATGTTGCTGTTGGGAATGTTTGAGCCTACCGATGGAATGATTTATTACGATGGAGTGGCATTAAACGAGATGGATATTCGCACCCTCCGCGCTCAATGCGGGGTCGTTTTGCAAGAATCGCTCTTGTTTCAGGATTCGATCCGCCAAAATATATCGTTTCACGATCATCATATGGATGAGTATGAGATTGAACGGGCGGCGGCAGTGGCGGAAATTGATGCGGATATCGAAGCAATGCCGATGGGCTATGAAACGCCGTTGGCGCAAGGGGGGGGTGGCTTATCCGGCGGACAACGCCAACGGCTGGCATTGGCGCGGGCACTGGCGCGTCACCCGAAAATTCTGGTATTGGATGAAGCCACCAGCCATTTGGATGTGGATACGGAACGGCGGGTTCATGCCAATCTGAACGAGTTACAGATGACCCAAATCATCATTGCCCACCGTTTGAGTACGGTTGCCACTGCCGATCTTATTCTGGTATTGGAAGACGGCAAGGTGATTGAACAGGGGAATCATCAAGCACTTTTGGCGCGGGGGGGGTATTATGCCTCGCTTGTGCAACAGAGTTGAGGAGTATCTGGTGCATATTGCATAATTCATAGTGCATAAACGGCAAGTATTATCGGATGTTTATGTACTATGCAATATGCAATACGTAAGGGGACTTCGCCTTTCGTATCCCACCCATTTTACCCACATTTGGGTTTCCCTGTCTTTCCGCGAAGGCAGTTAAAAACCACCAGTTGGACGTTTCGTAGTCACAGAAAAAGGAGTTCGCTATGAACACAAAACCCGAAGTCGTTGAACTCAAGGAAGAAGAATTGAAGAAGGTCGTTGGCGGTGCGCGTCGTCGGCACAGC
>CBKYSX010000912.1:0-2130 GCA_966690745.1 uncultured Ardenticatenales bacterium | reverse complement strand
CAAAAGTCAATACCTAAATTGCTCAAAAATTGCCCCTAAAAGTGCGTGACTTTGTCGTGGCTATCCCTTATACTTAGGTAGTAGTGACGTACTAACGTAGCAACGTCAAGCAGTTGCAAACACACGAAAGCGAGTTCCGAAAATGACAGTCGAAATTTTGGTAGTACGTGAACCCCGCCGTTCTCCCGTAGCCGAATTGGTAGCCAACCCGCCCGTAATGGCGATGGTGGAAAAATGGGAAATCGGCAAAGAGCGTCACATTATTTTGACGGTTGCCACCGACAACGCCGCCACCGTTCTGGAAAGCGTAAATTCCTTTGAAAGCGTGATTCGCGCTTATGTGTGCAAATAATGACCCGTTTTGATAACCGCTACCAAAAAGAAACCACTAAGACAGAGTGGCTTACTCCGCCCTATATCCTGCAAGCATTGGGCGAGTTTGACTTAGACCCTTGCGCCCCGATTACCCGCCCTTGGGAAATGGCAAAACGCCATTACACCATTTTGGAGGATGGATTATTGCAAGATTGGGACGGGCGGGTGTGGTGCAATCCCCCTTATGGCACAGGGGCGGACAGATGGATTAAACGACTTTCGGAGCATGGTAACGGAATCGCCTTAATCTTTGCCCGTACCGAGATTAAGATGTGGTTTGACCATATTTGGTACAAAGCGGACGCGCTTCTGTTTATCAAGGGGCGGGTAGACTTTTACCACGTTACGGGAGAGAAGGGGAAGAGCAGTTCGGGCGCACCGTCCGTTCTGGTGGCTTACGGGAGAAACAATGCCCAATGCTTGCATGATTGCAAGCTACAGGGGCGATACATAGACCTTAAACCCGCCTTTAGTTTGTCGGCGTAAACCAACAAAAAAGGAACCGCGCCTCCCCTACCAAAGTTCGGCGCGGTTCCCCCACACCCATAAGAAAGAGATACTCTCCCTATGGACACTAATCATTCTAACACCGCCGCCGCCGTTACACAATACCCCACTTTTACCGTTCAACCCAAAGAATCCGCCCTCGCATGGGGGTATGTGGATTGCGGCGCGTACCATTTGCCCGGCGGGGCAATTGACCCATCGGCATACCTGTTTATCCGCAAAGATGGCAAGGTCGAATTGCATACCCGCTTTACCCACTTTGTCGCTTTTCCGCAAACGTTCGGGGTGGCATGGGTGATTTTGACGGGATGGGTGGATACACTGATTGGAGAAGATACGGACGGCTCCCCCGTTATCGGCAAGCGTCAAGTACGGGTCGCTGTACCGCGTGAGGCGTGGAGCGTAGCGCAAATGGAAGCCGCAATGAAGATGGGGGTTCGCAAGGGGCAATTGCTACCTGCGCCGCCCATCCCGCCGATGGGCGGTAAAGTTGTCGGGCGCGTGGCGTTTCCGGTAGGGGCGTGGTTATGAGCCTGATTGACCACGACCTAGACCAAGAGAATCTGTTAGACCCGCTAGGTATTGACCTTGCACCCTTCACCGGGTACGAGGTCGCGCACCACTGCCCGATTTGCCTTACCGTCCGCTTGCGGGAATACCCGCAGGAACAAATAAACGATGATGGGACATTTCAGACCGTAGGGTTTCGGTGGGAATGTCCAAAATGCGAACGTACCACCGCTTATATGCGCTCTGTCGAGAGGGCGGCGGCGGCGGTGAAAGGATGGGTGAAATGAGTGATTATGATAGTTGGGTAAAAGATTTATCCGTAGGGGATGAAGTGATTATTTACGAGCAAGGCAAGGGAGGGGTTTACGTAGCTATATTGACTAAGGTTGCAGAGGTCAAAAAGACGATTGTACGGACAGCAAGCGGTCACCGCTTCAAGCGAAATGGATATGAGTACGGGTATCCGTACCGCTCAGCCCGTCACTTTGAAACTCATCAACCCACCCCCGAATGGCGTTTTCGTGCCGATTTTCATGCCAGCGAAGCGGGCAAAAAACGAAACGCTCTGCTTGTGCAATTAAGAACAACGGATTGGTTCACGTATGAAACAGGCGTACTGGAAGAAGTATGCACTATTCTAAATCAATACGAATAACCATGTTACACGGTGGGGGCAACTTAACATTGCCCTCACCGTGAGGAGTTTTGGAAGATGTCAAACAGCCTTTTAGACAAGCG
>CBKYSX010000911.1:0-2133 GCA_966690745.1 uncultured Ardenticatenales bacterium | reverse complement strand
ATGGTAGGGGCGGGTCAGGGCATGACGATACATCCAAAATGGAACTTGTGACCCGCCCGCCGTTGGGTGCATGACACAGGAAATGATGAATTTATGGTAGGGGCATCGCTCCGCTCATGTGCGATGCACATAGAATGGCGCGTTTATCCTAGAGGGCACACACGCCTGCCGTTGCCGCCCACCCACACTCCATTTTGGAACGCGGGCGGGTCTTTAACGATGGTTGGATTGCTTTTCATTCCGATGACCCGCCCCTACCATAAACTCATTGTGTCTTGTGTCTTGCATCCTGCGTCTTGCGTTCTATCCGTTTACATAATCTGCGAATTGCATATACTGGCGGCTTCTGCCGTGTGACAGGTGGTCTGAAAGGGTTAAGAATATGTCCCCCCATGAACGTCGTGCCGTTGCAAATCCATACGCAGTCCTTGACATGCCCTATCGCGGGGATGGTAGGGACCGCCCGCCCCATATCCCCTTGCCGCCACAACGCCTTCCGTTGCTCTGGGCGTGGCGGCTCCGCAAACAGTGGCGGTATGTTTCTTTTTGGAGTAGCGATTTTTTAATTTGTGTTGCCCGCATTCAGGTGGGTCCCGTGCCGCAGGAGTTCTGGGGCGTGTGGGATCGGCGGGGGAAACAGTTGTGGGAAAAAACCCGCCTCTACCCCAAAGCCGTCACAATGAAACCGAACAAGGCGGAGGTACGCGAACGGGATGTCACGATTGACCTGACTTTTAGCGAGAATCGGGGCTTTGAAGTGGTGACACCGGTAGGCTCTGCCTATACATGGACGTGCAAGCAACTTCTGGCAACGACCGGAACGGTGCGGTTGGGAAATCAAACTTACACCCTGAATGGCACAATGTTGATTGATGATAACGCAGGCTACCACCCTCGCCATACGCGTTGGCAATGGTCGGGCGGCGCAGGGAAGGCGACCACGGGGGAGGATATTGGCTGGAGCGTGATTGTGGGCTTAAACGATGACCCGTATGTAAGCGAACAAACGGTGTGGGTCAATGGGGTTCCCCGTCAGGTCGGACCCGTCACCTTTGCCGACGACCTCTCCTCACTGACCTTTGCCGAAGGGCAAACGCTGACCTTTACGCAGGAAGCGGTGCGCCAACGCAACGATAATCTGATTCTGGTGCGCTCTGCCTATGCCCAACCCTTTGGCTCTTTTCAAGGGTCACTCCCCGGCGGGTTGGAAATTGCCGAAGCCTATGGCGTGATGGAGTGGCACGAGGCGGTGTGGTGAGAGTGGTGCGTGGTGCGTAAAAAAAAGCCTCTGCAAATCGCAGAGGCTTTTTTTATTTATGGCTTACCCTTAGCCAACGATAGACTGTTCGGTTTCGGTGTCGAAGATGTGGATATTGTCCATGTTCAACACCACGTCCACCATTTCGCCATTGGACACGCGGGCGCGGGGGTCTACACGGGCAATGAAGCTACTGCCATTCGCATCCAGATAGAGGAAGATTTCGTTCCCCATCAATTCGGTCACTTCGGTCTTGGCAGTGATGCGTTGACCGTTCACGCCGGGGGGGACGTAGTTGGCGGCATGAATATCTTCCGGGCGAATCCCGAAGGTGACTTTCTTGCCCAGGTGTCCCGCCAGTGCGTTGGCTCCCTCGGCAGGAACGCGGACGCGGAAACCGCCGGTATCAATATACATTTCGTCGCGGGTTCCGGTAACGGTGGCATTGAAGAAGTTCATCGAAGGTGAACCGATGAAGCCTGCCACAAAGATATTACGCGGATGGTCGTACAGGTTTTGCGGGGTGTCCAGCTGTTGCAGAATCCCGTCCTTCATCACAGCGATACGGTCTGCCATCGTCAAGGCTTCTACTTGGTCGTGGGTGACGTAGATGAAGGTAGTGTTCAGGCGTTGGTGCAGTTTGGAGATTTCGGCGCGGGTTTGGACGCGCAATTTCGCGTCTAGGTTGGAAAGCGGCTCATCCATCAAGAAGACGGAAGGTTCGCGCACGATGGCACGCCCCAACGCTACCCGTTGCCGTTGCCCCCCGGAGAGTGCTTTGGGCTTGCGCTCCAACAGGTGGGTGATGCCTAATTGATCGGCGGCAGTTTTCACCCGTGCGTCAATGTCGCTTTTCGACATTTTGCGGAGTTTCA
>CBKYSX010000910.1:0-2136 GCA_966690745.1 uncultured Ardenticatenales bacterium | reverse complement strand
CTATGCAGGGCATGATTGACATGATTCGCAACGGGGAATTCCCCGAAGGTTCAAGGGTGTTATACGCCCACCTCGGCGGTGCGCCCGCGCTGAATGGATATAGTTTTCTTTTCCGTAATGGATAGGAGTGAAAAATTACCCTCCAATCCCGAATTTACTGACATTTTTTGTCTGAACCCCTTTCTTCTTTCTCTCTTGACAATACTTAGTGTTTATTGTACAATAAGTCCGCAAATGAAAGATAGCCATGCGGAGTGAATTACTCTGCATGTGAAAGGCAGACACCTATGACAACCCTCTCTCCCAATTCCGCGTTGATTATTGTAGATGTCCAAAATGATTTTTGCCCCGGTGGTGCGCTGGCTGTGACCGATGGCGATCAGGTTGTGCCTGTCTTAAATGAATATGCCACCCGTTTTGTGGACGCAGGTGCGCCCGTAATCGCTACGCGGGATTGGCACCCCGCCAACCATATGTCTTTTACCGAGCAGGGTGGAATATGGCCCATCCATTGTGTGCAACACACCGATGGGGCGGATTTTCACACTGACTTGCAATTGCCGGAGGTGACAACGATTGTCAGCAAGGCGCAAACGCCTGAATCGGAAGCGTATAGCGGGTTTCAGGGGACGGAGCTTGCCAATTATCTACGCCGGTTGGGGGTGGATACGGTTTATGTCGGGGGGCTGGCAACGGACTATTGTGTAAAAAGTACGGTGCTGGATGCCCTCGCCAATGGTTTTGAAACCTACTTCCTTGCGGATGCTTCTAAAGGGGTGGAAGTGAACCCCGGCGATGTCGCCACCGCCGAAGCCGCCATGAGCGAGGCAGGGGCAAAAACATTGACCCTGACGGCATTGGCGGAAACGCAACCGCTTTAAGGCTGATTGTGCCGTTCCCCTTTTCTTAATGAGAGGGGCAGGGATGTTGGTCGCTGTTTCCCAGCCCTAAAGGGACGGGGCTAATAAACGAACGGCGGGCGGGTCAACGGGTTCATTTTGGAAGGCTTTCCATGCCATGACCCGCCCCTACAATAAAAACCCTCTGTGTCTCCGTTCCTGCGTCCTGCGTCCTGCCGTTCTCCCTACCCCTTCAACCCCGTCTGCATCACCCGCACCGCACCTGCCTCTAACAAGGCGTATTTCACTGCCACTACTCTGCTGAGTGGCACAAGAATAATATTGTTGCCGCCGCGCCCGCCCCCGCTCACCTTTGCGCCAAGTGCCCCCGCCGCCAGTGCCGCGTCCGCCAGTTTATCGTTGGCGGGAGCCGAAACCCCCATTTCCTGCAACAACGTGTGATTTTCATTCATCAATGCCCCTAATGTGGCGGCATCCCCGCTTTCCAACGCCTGCCGCGCCGAACGCACCAGCGTCCCAACCTTGTCAAAGAGAGCATTGTATTTTTCCGAGTCGGCTTCCCATCGTTTGCGGACATCGCCTACGGTAATGCGGGTGGGGCTGTGAATCCCGGTATTCGCCACCAAAAAGGTGAAATCCCCTTTCACGGAGAAGGTTTGCACCGACTCGCCGCGCACAAACCAGACCGGTTTTTCGTAAGCAATCACGGTGTTATCAATACCACTCGGTGTGCCATGATGAATTTTTTCGGTTTCGTAGACAATCGCGGAAAGTTGTGCGGGGGAAAGTTCCCACCCCAGCCACCGCGCCAAAGCCTTCGCCATAGCCGTTGCGGTTGCCGCGCCGCTTCCCAACCCACTGGCTATCGGGATGTCGCTTTTGAGGGTCAGCAACACATCGGGCATCCGTTTGATGCCCAATTTGGTAAGGAGGGTGCGGCAGGTAAAAGCAAGCGGCTCTTCGGGGTGTGCCCCGCCGACCATGTATTCCCGCTTGATGTCGGCGGCATGAATAATAATACCCGTGTTCGGACGACCTGCCTGCGCCATCACTTCGGCTTTCACCTGGGTAACGGGTAACGCAATCGCAGGTTGTCCATACACAACCGCGTGTTCGCCTACCAATATAATTTTTCCGGGAGCTGATGCCCAAACCCGCATAAGTGGATAGTGGTTAGTGAAGAGTGAACGAAAGCAACGACAGTGACGACAGGAACGACTTTGCCCACAAAGAAGGGTAGGGGCGGGTCAGTGCATGGCGACACATCCAAAATGCA
>CBKYSX010000909.1:0-2139 GCA_966690745.1 uncultured Ardenticatenales bacterium | reverse complement strand
ACGCGGGATTTGCAAAGCGGTGCGGAAAGCATGGTGCAACCCACGATGATTGAAGGCGCAGACCCCGCTTGGTCCCCCGATGGGTTTTATATCGCTTATAGCTTTGCCCCGCCTGCTGTGCAAAGCCGGGGGCGCGGTATTTGGATAAGTTCGCGGGATGGGGTAGAAACTATCCTTGTCACTGCCGAACCCTTCATTTCCAATTACCGTCCGCTCTGGTCGCCCGATGGACAATGGCTGTTATATAACCGGGTTGACCCGATTGCCGGATTTAACGCACCCCCGGCGGTCTGGCTCATTCGTCCTGATGGAACCGAAGCGCACGAAGTCAGCAATGTGGGCGTGGGTCAGGTGTGGGTTCCCTAAAAAACGGTGCGCGATGCATAGGTTCGCCGGACGTTCTTGGTTCCCCGCCCTAAAGGGACGGGGCTAATAAACACACGACACCTATAGCTTATTAGCCCCGTTGCTTTAGCGCGGGGAACGATTCCCGTTACGGCATTATTTTCTTAATGTTCATCAGTGCTATATCTCTTAAAAAATGGGGTAAATAAGTGAGAAAGAAACCGAGTTTCTGCCATTGAAAACTCGGTTTCGCCTCCTATAACCATTACCTTCTTATTTGTGAGATACAGCAATCAGCGACGGGGACATCGGAACAAAATCATTTCCCCAAATCGGTGCAACAGGTAAACGAAACGAACGTGGAAGCACAAAATAACACCCCCGCCGCCTCCCGCTATTGGATCGGGGTTGGCATATTGGTTTTACTATTAGTGGTGGCGACGGTAGCGATTGCGATATCCGGCGGCACTCCTACCCTACGTGCCCGCCGCACCGTTCCGGACAATGGCGGCTCTGCCAGCGTCAACCCTTTGATTCAGGTCTATTTTGCCCGCCCTGTAGACAAAGCAACGGTAGAGCGGGCAATTAGCGTCACCCCTGCCTTTACCTATACCGTTTCATGGGAGGAGAACACCCTCAACCTTGACCCGGTGGCGTCGCTCCTTGCAAACACGGAATATACCGTACAAATCGGGCCCGGCGTGGTAGATAGCGATGGCGCGGAAATGGCGGGCGACCTCACATGGCGTTTTACCACCCGCCAACCCCGCATTGCGTATCTGAATGTGCAAGAGGACAACCGCGCCGAATTGTGGATGGTCAATGCCAGCGGAAGCGATGCACAACGATTGTCTACCCCCGACCAGAGCGTGCAGGCATACGGGGTCGCACCCAATGGAAGTTCATTGGTTTTTACTGTGGAAGAGGGGGCAGGAACCGTGAACCTATGGCGTATTGATGATGGCGCAAACGGTTTACATCGGCTGACCAATGACCCCAATGTGATGTATGGCTCCCCCACCTTTTCGCCAAGTGGGGAATTGCTGGCGGTGGAGATTCGGCGGCTGACACAGGTCGGAGATACCCAACAACAAAGCCCACCTGTGATTGAACTGCGCCGTCCCGCCGATGGTTCCCCTGCCGGGGAGGTATATGGCGGACAAGGCGATATGGCACATTCGCCCCGCTGGGCGGCGGACGGAACCCGCATGGCGTTTTACGAACCCAATCAAGGGTCAGTGGGTATTCACGATTTTACTACCGGCGAAACCCGCTTTTTCTTAGGGGAAAACGCGCTCTTAAGCACCCAAACCTGGTCTCCTGATGGACGTGCTCTCGTTTATACCGCCGTGGTCGTGAATGACAATGGTACTGCCCAACAACAGATTATTTATCGGGATGTGGATTTGGGAACCCCTGTCTACTATGGTGAAACCGTCGGGGATCAGGCAGACCCCGCATGGCATCCCAACGGGGAATTAATTGCGTATGCCTATAAAGCCCCCCCCGGTTTGGAAAGCGGTAATGGAATCTGGACGATGTTGCCCACCGGCGATGGTAAATTCCCCCTCGTAACCGCCGCCACCATCGGTGTATCCGAGGAGGCAATTTTCTCTTATCCCATCTGGTCGCCCGATGGCAATTGGCTCCTCTTTGGCGTGTTCGACCCCGCCACGCCGGACACAGGACAGAGCATCTGGATTGTGCAACGGGATGGGAGCAATGTGCAGAAAGTGGTAGAAGAGGGCTATCAGCCGTTGTGGGTCCCCTAAAAGATAGAGGTTTGAGGTAGAG
>CBKYSX010000908.1:0-2140 GCA_966690745.1 uncultured Ardenticatenales bacterium | reverse complement strand
GAAGAAGATTTATCAGGGTGGTTATTACAAGAGGAGGTGCGGAGCGATGCGCCCGAACGGTGGCATATTGTCAGCCTGCCCGCTATTTATGAAGGAGCAGACCCTCCCTTCCCCGACAGTTGCACCGTAGAAGCGGAGTGGCGTACCTCCGGCGAGCCGCTTTGCCCCGAAAGGTTTGATGCCAAACGGCTGACGCAGATTCGGGCACGGCTGGGCAGTTATTTCTGGTCCGCGCTCTATCAGCAACAGCCGCGCCCCGCCGATGGGCTACTGTTTCAACGCCAGTGGTTTCCGATTGTCGAAGTGGCTCCGGCGCAGGGCAACCGGATGCGCTATTGGGATACCGCCGCCACTGCCAACGGCGGGGATTACACTGTCGGGGTACGGCTCTTACAAACAACCGATGGGTTCTGGTATGTTGAAGATGTGGTGCGGGGACAATGGTCGCCCAACCAACGGGATACCGTGATTCGCCAGACTGCCGAAACGGATGGGAAACGGGTAGCAATTCAAATTGAGCAAGAGCCGGGCAGTAGCGGGGTCGCCGTTGCCGATACCTTCCGCACGTTACTGGCAGGCTTCACGATTCGCGCAACAAAGCCATCGGGGAGCAAACTCTTTCGCGCCGGTCCCTTTGCCTCCCAATGCGAGGGCAACCGGGTACGGTTGGTGCAAGGGGCATGGAACAAAGCCTTTATCGAAGAATTGGTCGCCTTCCCCACTGCCGCCCATGATGATCAGGTGGATGCAGTGTGCGGCGCGTTTATTGCGTTGACAGGCAGTAAATATATCACGATGCTTTAGAGGGGCGGCGCAGGGTACTGAGCAGAATGCCAACCAGGACCAACCCTCCCCCTGCCAACTGAATCGGGGTCAAGCCCTCGTTCAGCACCAGAAAACCCAACCCCGCCGCAACAACGGGTTCCAGCGTGGCGAGAACACTGGCACGCCCTGCGTCCCCCAGATAGTGTAACCCCGCCATATAGAGCCAAAAACTGCCCGCCGTGGGGAACACGCCCATATACAGTAACAACGCCCACCCCTGCGGGGATTGGAGCGGGGCAAGGAACGCCCGCGTTTCCCACATCAATACAAAGGGGAGTAAAAACAATGCGCCAAAGAGCAGACCGTAAAAAATCGCGGTGACGGGCGCGTAATTTTTAAGAGCCGCTTTCCCAAACAGGCTAAAGGTCGCATAGGTAAATCCTGCCCCCAGCCCGGTTGCCAGCCCCAAAAAACTGACGCTCAGGTTATTCATATCCGTCAACCCCGCCATCAACGCTACACCGATAAAGGTGAGCAAGACGGCAATTCCCTTTTGTATCGTGAATTGTTCCCGAAACAACACCCCCGCCAGCACAATTACCCATGCGGGCGCGGTGTAAAGCAGAACCGCCGCCACCGCCACCGATGCATATTGCACCGCCGCCGCATAGACCACAAAGAACATCGCCACACTGACCAAGCCATAGCCCATCAGCAGGGGCAAATCTCGCGGAAGTACGCGCAATTGGGCGGGGTTGCGTACCAATAGCATCAGCCCCACCAGCGGCGCGGCAACAATGGCACGCCAAAAGCCAATGGCAATCGAAGTGGCACCGAGTTCTTGTAGCCCGCGAAAAGTAATCCCCAGCGTTCCCCACAGCACCGCCGCCAGCAAAATTAGCCCCACCCCTAAGCGACTGTTGCGTTCACCCATATTCCGCCTTTCCCGCCTTGAAGAACTGAGAATTCGCTCCATTTTAACACATCCATCATTCCTATAGGTTTCCCCATTCTGTTGGAAAGCCGGAAAGCGCAACATTATCAATATTCCCTGCTCCACCTGAGATTCAGAATGAAATCGCGTCATTTTGTAGGAAAGCACACACCCGCCGTTGCCCCGCAGATGACGTTACGGAGTTATTGTCTTACCTTCCCCGGACACATTTGTACTATAGGCAATAGCAGTCTTTTCTGGTATCACCTATATCCTATCGTCCTCAACCCCACAAAGCGTGGGGAAGGGGATGGTGTGTTGCATCGGTGCAACGCACACACAGAGCATACACAACGCGACCCTTCCCCCGAAAATAGCGTCGTGGAGCAATAGTGCCGTGTCGGATTCAATGGTGGGGGGATAGTGCCGGCGCAGTAGCCA
>CBKYSX010000907.1:0-2148 GCA_966690745.1 uncultured Ardenticatenales bacterium | reverse complement strand
CATGTGCCCGGGCAATCCGCGCAACCCACTCAAAATCCGGCATTCCTTCCATCGGCGGGGGCAGGGTTTGGCTACCGGCGGGTACACTCATGTCCCGTACGAGGTCCTCGAAGCCGCCGGGTGTGCAGATGAATAACATACGGCAACCGCTATCACCAACCGTATAACGGTGTGGGATGTCGCGCGGACCAAATACATAATCACCGGCACGAGCCGCGATAGTAGTCCCCCCAACTTCAAACGTCACATTGCCCTCTAAAATCCAGAAAGCCTCGTCCTCACGGTGATGGACATGTAAAGGTGTCTGGCTCCCCGGACCTTCCGTTACTTCAATAATAGTCATTTGTCCGCCCGTGTCGGCGGCGGTTGCCTTGATTACAGCAAGACAACTAAGCCACCAGCGGGCTTCGCCTTTTTCACCGGAAACTGCTATCGGTTGCAGGGTTGCCGTTTGGGTTTGCTCTTGCATTGGTGCTACTCCTTGAGAATGAGGGATGACATGATGAAATCGAAGCGAAATCGCGTACCGCCATGCGCCGTCGCTCCTCCGGCGCACAACGTTAATGCCCTGATCCGTCACAATGAGCGCGATGTCACGCGCCTCAACCAGCTGATGTGGGTTGGCAACATAAGGATTATCCCCGTCACGAATGGTTACAGCTACTTTTCCGATAGCCCTGTTGCCTCGCACCGGCGGGAGATTGTCTTCAACAAAGACCGCTCCTTCTTCAAATAACAGTGTTACTGCGTCATAGTCGCCCATGATAAGGGCATCCTCAAACATCATTTCCAACTCGTCCGGTGTATAGGCATAACCGGGCATAGCACAGTTCGATTCCGGTGTGTATGGGTCCATCATCGCTCCCGTTTATGGTTGCCCGTTGCCTGCCCTACGTTGCTTGTCCGTGATACTATCAAGCTTCAAGGGCGGCTGTCTATACCAGATAAGTAGTATTTCATGGCAAGGGTCAGCCGGGTATAATGGTTTTATGAGCGAGTACGCAAAACAACGGGCAATCGAAAAAATTGGCTGGTTGGCGGGTCAGCACCTTGACCTTGTAACCTTCTGGCAAGAGGTATCGCTATTGCTGGCGACCACCGTACCTCACTATCTTTCTCCCTGTTGGTATACGCTGGACCCCGCATCGCTTTTGGTTACCAGCCATTACCAATCCGAACTTCTCGAAATTCCACCCGAATGGCTTGCCCACGAATACATGGAAGAAGATGTTCATAAGATCGCGGATATTGCGCGTTCGGCACGGGGCATCTCCACTCTCCACGAAGCGACCAATGGCGACCCGAGTCGTAGCAAAGCGTGGAACCTCTATATACGACCTCATGGCGGCGACCAGGAACTGCTGGTTGCCCTGCGAACGCGCTCAGGATACACATGGGGCATGCTGGGACTCTACCGTGCACCGGGGGACGTGCGATTTAATGATGACGACATGTGCTTCCTGCTGGAGATTTCAGCATCTCTGGCAGAGGGTGCGTGGCGCGGCTTGCTCATCGGCGAAGCGTCCGACCCGGAAGGACCGCTTGCGCCCGGATTGTTGGTGTTGGGAGAAAACTGGAAGGTGGAATCCCTGACACCCGGTACTGAACACTGGCTTGATGAATTACCCGATGGTGACCGGGAGCGGGGCAAATTGCCGCCATCGGTGCTGGCGGTTGCCGCTCGCGCACTTCGCACCGGGGGGAATGCGGATGTCCCGGGTGAAGTCGCCCTGGCGCGTGTCCTCTCCCGCAATGGACGTTGGATCGTTCTGCACGGCACACCACTCGTTGGCAATGGCAAACACCGCGCCGCTGTCATCATTGAGCCTGCTCACCCGGCACGTATCGCCCCTTTACTGATGACTGCCTATGGATTAACGGAACGGGAACAGGAGGTTACACGGTTGGTGTTACAGGGAAATTCGACGGTTGAAATCGCCGAACGGCTGGTGCTATCCACCCATACTGTTCAACAACATCTCAAAAGCATCTTTGACAAGACCGGGGTACGAAGTCGCCGCGAGTTGGTTGGCAAAATTTTCTTCTCCCATTACGAACCACGCGTGCGCGACAATGAACGGCGGGTCATCGCGGGGCGACCGATTCGCGGTGGTCCCATCTAATCCGCTCATTACGGAGACGAAACGG
>CBKYSX010000906.1:0-2148 GCA_966690745.1 uncultured Ardenticatenales bacterium | reverse complement strand
TGTAGGCATTGAGCATGGTATCCCGCACCTGTGTCAATAGTTCGCGGAAAGTGATGCCTTTATGGAAACGGCTTCGCAATGCCAATGTGTTAATGAAGACCCCGACCAACGGCTCCAATTCGGGGCGGGTGCGCCCTGCAATGGGGGAGCCAACCACCACGTCCGCCGCACCGCTATAACGATGGAGCAGAAGTTGGAACAGTGCCAACAGCGTCATAAAAAGGGTGCTGTTTTCGGCACGACTAAAGGCGTTGATTTCCCCAGTAAGAGTAGCGGGCAACCCTACCCGCGCTGTCGCTCCGTTGGTTTGTTGCACGGCGGGGCGGGGATGGTCGGTGGGCAATTCCAGCAGAGGGGGAACCCCTGCCAGTTCGTTGCGCCAGTATGCCAGTTGTTTTTCAATGCCCCCCTCGGCTTCCAGCGTTTCCCGTTGCCAGTGGGCAAAATCGGCATAGTCCAATGGTAGCTCTTGTAGGGATTCGCCCGCATATCCGGCGCGAAGGTCGTTGAAGAACAGCCCCCACGACCAGCCATCGGCGGCAATGTGGTGCAGGGTCAGCAGTAGCACATGTTCGTCGGGTGAAAGGCGTACCAACGTGGCATGAATGGGAAATTCGTTGCTCAGGTCGAAGGGACGCGCCGCCTCTTCACGGGCGAAGTCGCGGAGGGACCTTACCCCCCCGTCCCCTTGCTCTATTGTGGTGAGGGGGGTGTCGAGGAGAGTAACAAGGTTTTGTGCCGCATTTGTGTCCGGAGCACGTTGAAGGGTGAGGTTGACGGTATTGAGTTCTACCGGGCGCGGGGGATGGATTATCTGAATGGGCGTACCATCCTCGCGTTCGCTGTAGGTGGTGCGAAGCGTGGCATGGCGGCGCACAATTTCATTCAGGGCGTGGTGGAGTGCCTCCACATCCAAATTCCCGCGCAAATAAATGCCGTGCGGCATGTTATAGGCAGGGCTGTGCGGCTCCAATTGATAGAGGAACCACATACGTTGTTGCGCGAAGGAGAGCGGAGCCTGTTCCGCGACAGGGCGGCGCGGAATCGCGGGAACGGGCGGGGTCGTGCTTGCCGCGCCCCGTTTGCCCTTTAACCGCTGTTCCAACAGGGCGCGTTTGGCATCGGAAAGAGAGTTCGTTGAAGTAGTCATGCGTCTAAAAAGGAGTGCGTGATGCGTGGTGCGTGGTGCATGAACGACATTTGTCGGAATTCTCCCCGTCCCAAAAGGGGACGTTTCCCGTTTCGCATTTCCCCGCCCTGAAGGGACGGGGCTAATAAGCCAAACGGCAAACGTCGCCCAGCTTATTAGCCCCGCCTCTTTAGAGCGGGGAAAACATCCGTCGTTTATGCAATATGCACTATGCAGTCGTTGTCATGTCGTTCTACTGCGTTAGTAAAGCCGCCGCCTCATCGTCGCCGAGGGCGGCAATTTCTGCCAGAATGGTTTCTTCAATAACGGTTGCCAGCCCACGCAGGGTGGGATGTTCAAACAGGGTTCGCAGGGGCAGATTCAATTCAAATGCCTGATTGACCCGCGCCATCACCTGTGTTGCCAGCAGGGAATGTCCCCCCAGCGCAAAGAAATCGGCGGTGGGAGCGGCGACCTCCCGCCGCAAAACCTCGCTCCAAATCTCAATGAGTGTGGTTTCAAGGTCACTCAACTCGCCCATGTCGGCGGCATCCATCGCCGGTTCATCAGCAATGGCAAGCGGCGCGGGTAGTGCCTTGCGGTCTACCTTGCCACTCGGCGTGAGCGGATAGGCAGTCAGCCAGAGATACAAGGTGGGAACCATGTAATCAGGCAGAGCGGCGCGGGCATGGGCGCGGAGGGTTTCGGGTGTGGGCTGTTCCCCCGATGCCGGAAGCAGATATGCCACCAATGCCGGATTGTCGGGTGCTAACTCCCGCACCACGACCACCGCTTCCCGCACGGCGGGATGATGCGCCAACACGGACTCAATCTCGCCCAGCTCAATCCTGTAGCCGCGCAATTTCACCTGATGGTCATTGCGCCCCAGAAATTCGATTTGCCCCGTTTCCGTCCACCGCGCCAGGTCCCCGGTGCGATACAACCGTGCGGCGGGGTCGGTGGCAAAGGGGTCAAGGATGAAACGTTCCTGTGTCAGTTCGGGACGATTCAGATAGCTC
>CBKYSX010000905.1:0-2151 GCA_966690745.1 uncultured Ardenticatenales bacterium | reverse complement strand
TCCTCCCCGGAGATGGGGTCGGACCGGAAGTGACCCGCGAGGCGGTAGGCGTGCTAGAAGCCGTCGCCGCCATCGGGGGATATTCCTTTATTTTTGAAGAACACCTATTGGGCGGTATCGCGATTGACGAAACGGGCACCGCTCTGCCCGACGAAACCCTCGCCGCCGCGAAGTCTGCGGATGCGGTTTTGCTCGGTGCGGTGGGCGGACCGAAATGGGACAATCCCACCGCCACCGTGCGACCCGAACAAGGGCTACTCGCCATCCGCAAAGGGATGGGCTTGTTCGCCAACCTCCGCCCCACGCGGGTGGTACCCATGTTGGCGGAAAGTTCCCCCTTGCGCCGTGAAATCGTGGAGAACACCGACATCATGGTCGTGCGCGAATTGACGGGCGGCTTGTATTTTGGTCCGCGCCAAGAAGCCACCCCTTATAATGAAACAGCTTATGACACCATGCTCTATTCCCGCGAGGAAATAGAGCGGGTGGTGCGCGTGGCGGCACAGTTGGCGCGGGGGCGCACCGGCAAACTCACCAGCGTGGACAAAGCCAATGTCCTTGCCACCTCGCGGCTTTGGCGGCGCGTCACCACCGAGGTAATGGCGGCGGAATTTCCCGATGTGAAGGTGGAGCATGTGTTGGTGGATGCGATGGCAATGCACCTCATCCGCCGCCCGCGCGACTTTGATGTGATTGTCACCGAGAACCTCTTTGGCGACATCCTCACCGACGAAGCCTCGCAAATTGCAGGCTCGATTGGCTTCCTGCCGAGTGCCAGTTTGGGCGCGGCGGGAACCCCGGGCTTGTACGAACCGATTCACGGCTCCGCCCCGGACATTGCGGGGCGCGGCATCGCCAACCCGTTGGGAACGATTCTTAGTGCGGCGATGCTGTTACGCCACTCGCTGGACTTGCCCGACGAAGCCACCGCTATTGAAGCCGCCGTAGATGCCGTGCTTGCCGACGGATACCGCACCGGCGACATGGCACGTCCGGGGGATACCGTCATTGGGACGCAGGAAATGGGAAACCGCGTGGTGGAAGCACTGGGAATCAGAGAAATGAGAAGCGAGAAATGAGAAACGAGAAAACCCCCTCCGCCGTACTTCTCGTTTCCCGTTTGGTGGTCGTTTGGTAGGGGCGACAGCATCCGCCCACAATTATTACATGGCAGATTATGGAAATGGAATCTTGTTTATTAACGGGCGGATGTGGAGGGGACGGATGCTTCGCGTTGTCGTACCAAACAATTGCCATGGAAGGGTACCGCCGCCCTGAAGGGCAGGGCAAATCAATACGGGAATCCGCGTGGCACTCTTTCTGGTATTGCAACACTCTGTATTTTGTAGCCCCGTCCTTTAGGGCGGGGCGGGCATGTCAATCACAACACATGGTTTGCGCGTGGCAATCCATCGGGACAACAGGGCGAAGCATCCCACCGCCGCCACACCCGCCCGTTGACAAACGGGGTAGTAAGGGAAGGTACAGCACGTAACACAATCGCGGGGATGCTTCGCCCCTACCATCGCCTTTCTTATATCCCTTTGCCGTTCTTTGTGCCCTTTGTGCCTTTGTGGTGAATCAAGCCGTTGCCGTTTCTCAATATCCAATACTCAATACCCATGAACGTTACCCTCTACGACACCACCCTGCGCGATGGCACCCAACGGGAAGGCATCACGCTCTCGGTGGAAGACAAGATCAAAATCACCCGTCTGCTCGATGACCTGGGCGTACACTACATCGAAGGGGGCTGGCCCGGCTCGAATCCCAAAGATGCCGCCTATTTTGAGCGTGTCCGTGACCTGAATCTCAAAAACGCCACCCTCTGCGCTTTTTCCTATACCGGGCGGGTGGCATACAAGGTCGAGGATGACCCCAACCTACAACAATTGTTGGCGGCGCAAACTCCCGTTGTCACCATCGTGGGCAAATCGTGGTTGCTCCATGTGAATGAAGTCCTACGCGTCACCCCGCCACAAAACCTGGAGATGATTGAGCAAACGGTGCGCTATCTGAAATCACAGGGGCGGCGGGTTTTTTACGATGCCGAACACTTCTTTGATGGCTATGCCGCCGATGCCGAATATGCCCTTGCCACCCTGCAAGCGGCGGCACGTGGCGGTGCGGAAACCGTCATTTTGTGCGACA
>CBKYSX010000904.1:0-2152 GCA_966690745.1 uncultured Ardenticatenales bacterium | reverse complement strand
GGAGCGACAGTTTTTCGGCGGGGTAATCCTGCGCTGTCCAATAGTAGGTATCTCCCGCTTCGTGCAAGACCCCTTCTTCACACAAAAAGCCCAGAATTTCGCTGACCACTTCGGGCGGAACCCGCCCAAAAGATTCCCCTTTCGCAAAGGGCAATTCAAAGGCGGCACAGCGCAGATGGTTGACCAAAATTGGAAGATTGTCGGGATGGATGCGGGCATGTTCGGGCGAGGCGCGAAAAAACCAATCGGGGTGATTGACCATGAATTGGTCCAGAGGGTCGGCGGTGGCAACCAGAATGGCAACACTGCGCCCCACGCGCCGCCCGGCACGTCCTGCTCTCTGCCAGGTGCTGGCAATGCTCCCCGGATAGCCATGCAACACCACTGCATCCAATTGCCCGATGTCAATGCCCAGTTCTAATGCGTTGGTCGCCACCACGCCCCGAATCTGCCCCCCTTTTAAGCCCTGTTCAATCGTGCGCCGTTCGTTGGGCAGATAGCCACCCCGGTAGCCGCTTAATGCTTCAAGCGGGACATTCATCCGCCGTGCATCTTCTTGCAGATAACGCAAGAGGATTTCCGTGTTAAGACGCGAACGGGTAAAAACAATCGTTTGGATTTCCTCGGTCAGCAATTGCCCCGCCACCCGCCGCGCCTCCAATAGAGCCGAGCGGCGTAGTCCAATCGCTTCATTAATCGGGGGCGGGTTCCAGAAAATGAATTCTTTCGCGCCCTGCGGTGCGCCGCTTTCATCTATGACTGTTACGGGAAATTCGGCATCGGTCAACCGCTCCACCAAATCGCCGGGGTTGGCAATCGTAGCACTAGCTGAAATGATTTGGGGCTGGCACCCGTAAAATTGAGCAATTCGCAGAAGGCGGCGGAGCAAATTGGCAAAATGGCTCCCAAACAAGCCGCGATAATGGTGGACTTCATCAATAACGATGTAGCGCAGATTCGTCCAGAGACTCAACCACTGCGTATGGTGGGGCAAAATCCCCGTATGCAACATATCAGGGTTGGTGATGATAATGTTGGCTTTGGCACGAATCGCCCGCCGCGCCGACGTGGGGGTATCTCCATCGTACACTTCCGCCGACAGTTTAGGATTGACGGCTTCTAACAGCGATACGACTTCGTTGCGTTGGTCTTGCGAAAGGGCTTTGGTGGGGAAAAGATAGAGCGCGCGGGCAGAGGGATTTGCCAGTAGATGATTGATAACGGGTAAATTATAACATAACGTTTTGCCGCTGGCGGTAGGTGTCACCACAACCAGGTTTTCGCCCCGTTCGGCGGCGGCAACTGCATCCGCCTGATGGCTATAGAGTTGCTCGATACCCCTTGCCTGCAACGTGGCTTTTAAGCGGGGGTCAAGGGTAACCGGCATGGGGGCATACTGCGCGGGACGCGGCGGCAAAGTTTCCCAACGGGTGATTTGGGGCGCAATCTGATGATCGGTGCGGAAACGGTACAGCAGTTGGTCAAGGGACATAGAGGGTTCTCAGATAAAAATGCAAAAGCAAGGTATATTGTACCCAAAGTCGGCTCCCGGCTAGACTTCAGTGTAACCATTCAGAGCGACAGGGATGAAAGATACTTTATGGAAAAGGCAAAAGTCGTATTGATTACAGGTGCTTCAACGGGCATTGGCAAAGCCATTGCGCTGGAAATGCGGCGGAGGGGGTGGCGTGTCTTTGCAACCGTCCGCAAAGGAAGCGATGTCTTAGACCTGACCAAAGCCGGGCGGGGCATGATTGAGCCGTTGGTGATGGATGTACGGGACGAGGAGAGCGTTAACCGTGCCATCAAGACGGTTGAAGAACGGGCGGGGCGGTTGGACGCACTAATTAACAATGCCGGGGTTGCCGTGCCGGGTCCGTTGGAAATGCTCTCCACCGACCAATTAGCCGAACAGTTAGATATTAATCTGTTGGGGGTACATCGGGTGACACGGGCGGCTTTGGGAATGTTACGTGCCAATAAGGGGCGGATTGTGATGATTTCCAGCGTGATGGGACGTACCGCGAGCAGAGCCGCGAGCAGGTCATCGCCGTACCGGCCGAGTATCGAATGCACGTTCCGTCCGCGCTCCTGTGGGATGCCATTGGGGTGAAGCAGCGCCAGCACGTCCCGGATCTGCCGTTCCGCGACG
>CBKYSX010000903.1:0-2154 GCA_966690745.1 uncultured Ardenticatenales bacterium | reverse complement strand
TCGTTTTCACAGTTGCGTTGGCATACGTGACAGCTCGTATTGCTGGTTCGAAAGGCTATAATTTCTGGTTGGGATTTGCGGCAGGGATTGTTGCGTGGTTGCCTGCCTTTATCATCCTATTATTGATACCCCCAAAGGGCGAAACCCCTGTGAATCTCGCAACGCCGTTGGCGGTTGGAACGCATAAAACCTGCCCCGTTTGCAACAATATCAACCCTGCCAATACCATGAGTTGTTTACGGTGTGGTATGGCATTTACAGCAGTATTACCCGCAACTATCGTACCTGAAAACCGGACTTGTACCGTATGTGGCGAAGTCAATTCTGCTTCAAATGTGACATGCCAACGATGTCATGCGGAATTTGCCGTATAAGCCGCATCACGGCAGGATGTGGGTATGGAAGCCCTGACCCCTTCGGAAGCCCTGATATTATTCGCCCCGATTTTTGCCCTCTCTACGCTGGCGATTATTCCGGCGGCGATTGCCCAACGTAAGGGCTATAATTTTTGGCTGGCGTATGGGTTCGGGGTCGTGATATGGATTGTGACAATGGTGGTCGTGATATTGCTGCCCGCAAAAGAAGGTTCTATTGCCCGCCCTGCTACCACTTTTAGACGATGTTCAAGATGCGGCGAAGACAATGATTTGAACAGCCGAAGCTGTGCGCGATGTGGAACAATGTTAAGCCGGTGAATGGGGTTTCCGATTTCAGCAGATGGTGATTTTGCCTACAATTCGCCCCATGTCGCTCAAGTCTTTACTTACTCTCAAAGCAATCTGGCTTATTTGTTTTACAGTGGGGTTGGTTGCCTGTAATTCGGCGGAAGTCCCACCCGTAACCCCTTCCCCGGTCGTGGTGGCACCGACCCTTACCCCTACCCCGCGCCCAACCTTTACGCCGGAAATCCCTCTCTTTATTCCCTCGACACCGATTGCCACCTTTCCGCCGGTTGAAGCCAATCCGACCCTTGTCAACCCGACTCCTGTTCCCGATATTTATTATGTGGGGTACGGGGATACATTACTGGGGCTGGCGGGCAAATTTGGTTGTACCGTAGACTATCTGCTGGAAATGAATCCCCAGATTAAAAGCGAAGAGCTGAAATATGGCGATGTGTTATATGTCCCTTCTTCGATCACGGTAAATTTACCTTATACTGAACTGGCATTTGATACGGAAGTGGTGTACGGACCTTCTTATCTGGTATGGAATACCGCCGACTTTATCGAAGAACAGGGAGGGTACCTGGCGCAGTACAGGGAAGGGGAAACAACAGCCGCAGAGCTTATTGACAGTATTGCCGTACGGTACCGAATTGGTCCCCGTGTTCTGCTCAATGCCATCGAGGTTGCGAGCGGTTGGGTTACAGAGCCGCTTACCCCGACCCAAATTTTTCCGTTGGGTCTTGAAGACCCCAACCGTGTCAAGTTATCGCAACAGCTGAATTGGGCGGCGCAATTGATCGGGGAAGGGTACTACGGGCAGTTAGAAGGGCGGCGCGATTGGGTTATGTTGGAAAACAACGTGCGGGCACGGCTTGCACCGGGAACAAATCCGGGGTCGGCAGGGGTGGCGAATTGGTTGGCACAAATCCATGAACCGGCATCTGACTTTCCGACTTTCGTCCAGGGTGGGAAATGGCAAGCCACCTACTTTGATTTGTTTGGCGAGGTTCTAGGCGGAGCGGTCACACCCCCGGACAACAAACAACCCTATTTTGCCATGCCCTGGTCTAGCGAAGAGCCGTGGTGGTTTACGGGTGGACCGCATGGTGGTTATGGGGATAGGGTGACAGGATGGGCGGCATTGGATTTTGCCCCCCCGATTCCATCGGGTTGTTACCCTTCTATTTACCCTGTCAAAGCAGTAGCGGATGGGTTGGTGATGGTGAGCGACCAGGGTGAAACATGGGTGGATTTGGATGGGGATGGGGATATGCGGACAGGGTGGGTTATTTTGTACATGCACCTTGCCACCTACGGGCGGGTTGCCGCCGGAACGCAGGTCAAAACCGGGGATTTGATGGGGTTCCCTTCCTGTGAAGGGGGAATTTCAAGCGGAAGCCACTTGCATCTGGCGCGGCTCTATCATGGACAATGGATGCCCGCCAGTGGTCCTGTTCCCTTTCAATTGGGAGATTGGCAAGCCTCA
>CBKYSX010000902.1:0-2158 GCA_966690745.1 uncultured Ardenticatenales bacterium | reverse complement strand
ATCTACGGGGCGTATATTGCTGAAGTGTTTCGCGCCGGGATTGAAAGTATTGCCAAAGGACAAATGGAAGCGGCACGGTCGTTAGGGATGACCTACGGGCAGGGGATGTGGTATATCATTCTGCCGCAGGCGGTACGGAATGTGTTACCTGCGCTGGGCAATGACTTTATCGCCATGCTGAAAGATTCCTCACTGGTTTCCGTACTGGCGGTGCGGGACATTACGCAACTGGCGCGTTTGGATTCCGGCAGTACCTTCCGTTTCCGTGAAAACTATCTGGTTTTAACCTTCCTCTATCTGGTGATGACGTTGGTGTTATCGCTCCTCCTTCAATTTATGCAACGACGGCTCAAGCAAGATGGGGAACGCTAGGATGGCGGGTAGTCGCACCCGTACCTCCTGAATCAAAGAGATTATGAATCGAAGCACTGCAACTCCTGCCCGCACAGATGACATTATTGTCGTTCGGGATTTACATAAAACTTTTGGCAAAATTCCCGCATTGCGTGGCGTGGATTTAACCGTGCGGCGCGGTGAAGTCGTTGTCATCATCGGACCGAGTGGATGCGGTAAAAGTACCCTGCTTCGCTGTTTAAACCATTTGGAAGTTCCTACGGCGGGGGAGGTTTATGTAAACGGGGTGCATTTGGAAGACCGCGCTACGGACATTAACAGTGTTCGTGCGGAAGTAGGTATGGTCTTCCAACAATTTAATTTGTTTGGACATTTAACTGCGCTGGAAAACATTATGTTGGCGCAAACATTGGTACGGAAACGGGAGAAAAAAGAAGCGGAAAAGGTAGCACTGCAACAATTAGAGCGGGTCGGTATTCCCGAAAAAGCCGGTTCCTACCCGCGCCAACTGTCCGGCGGGCAACAGCAACGGGTGGCAATTGCCCGCTCGCTGGCAATGAACCCGCAGGTAATGTTGTTTGATGAGCCAACCTCTGCCCTTGACCCTGAAATGATTAAAGAGGTGCTGGAGGTGATGTTGGAATTGGCGCAAAGCGGCATGACCATGATTGTCGTGACGCACGAAATGGGGTTTGCCCGCGCCGCCGCCTCGCGGATGGTTTTTATGGATTCGGGGCAAATTGTGGAACAGGCACCACCCGAGGAATTGTTCCATAATCCCAAACATGCCCGCACCCGCGACTTTTTTGAGAATATTCTACGGCACTAATTTGTAAGCACACGCCCCAAAAAAGCCCGCGATAAACGCGGGCTTTTGATTTTAATAGGAGTTACCCTCGTCTCTTGCCCGAAGCCCGTAACTTCTATTTAGGTTGAATACGGTGTTATTCAGGATGTACCAACAGTACGGGGCGGCTTCCGGCACGTACCACATGGTCGGCGGTGCTCCCCAGAATAGTGCGGGACAAACCCGTGCGGGCATGGGTAGACATGGCAATCAAATCTGCGCCAATTGCATCTGCGTGGGCAAGAATGGCATCGCCCGGTGTACCAATTCCCAAATGGCTGTCCACATGGAACCCTTCCAGCAGAAGTTGGGTCTGAATGTGATCCAAATAGCGTTCATTGATCGCATAGGTGTCGTCTGCCAATGGTGTCGGCATTGGAATCCGTTGCGGGTAGAGCATGGGGGCGGGAACCGCTGTGGTGACACGATACAGGTGCAATTTGGCATTGAAAGTACGCGCCAGCGATTTTGCCTGTGCCAGAGCCGTTTCCGCAAACAGAGAGCCATCTAATGGAACCAAAATATTGCGGAGCGGCGCAAGATGAACCGGTCGGCTCAATTGGTGGGGTGGTATCAGGATAACGGGGCAGGTGCTTTGCCGCATCACATAATCCGCAACACTTCCCAATGCCACCCGCGCCAACCCTGTTTTGGCATGCGTGGTCATCACGATATAAGCGGCTTGATGTTGTTGCGTTAATGTTGTAATCGCCTCACCAATACCCCCTTCGACGACTTCGGTATCAATAGTAACCCCCGTATTGCACCATGTATCTTTAACATAAGTCAGATAGTAGTTGGAGTTGGTTTGCATGTGACGGCGTTCATCCTTAATCGTCCACGGAATGCCTTCATGGTAGGTAATCCGTGTAGCCATCGGGTCAATGACATGCGTCAAGCGCAATTCGGCGTTCAATACCTGCGCCAACCGTGCCGCCAGAGGCAATGCTTGTTCAG
>CBKYSX010000901.1:0-2164 GCA_966690745.1 uncultured Ardenticatenales bacterium | reverse complement strand
TCTGATTCTTCTGCTGGCAACCTTTATCATTCCTGCCCAAAACACGGTGATTCCGCAGATGTTGACCTACCGCGAGTTCGGGTTGCTGGGCAGTATTTGGTCGTTGATTTTGCCCGCCGCAATGGGGCAAGGCTACCGCAGTGCTATCTTTGTGCTGATTTTTTATCAGACCTTCCAAACATTGCCCAAAGCATTGGAAGAGGCGGCGCGGCTGGATGGTGCCAATGAACTGACCATCTTCCGCACAATCGGGCTTCCGGCGGCGGTTCCTGCTTATATTATCTCCATTCTTTTCTCAACGGTCTGGTACTGGAATGAAACCTTCCTGACCGTTATCTTTTTAGAAGGGGGAATGCAGACCCTACCCATGCAGTTGTCTAAATTTGTGCAGGCGTATGAGAATCTTTATCCCCCCGGAACGGTGAATATCTTTGACCGTCTGAACGAGGCGGTGAAGTTGGCGGGAACGTTCCTGAACATTCTCCCCCTATTGCTGATGTACTTCGTCCTACAGAAGTGGTTCGTGGAATCGGTGGAACGAACGGGGATTACGGGTGAGTAAGCAAAACGGGCTGTGCTTCCTTCTGCTTTTTCTGCTGATGGCTTGTTCCGGTGCAGAAAGCGAAGATTCCGCCACACCCACCGTTAGCCCATCTTCTACGGAAGCCGCGCTGCCCCCAACGGAGCCACCGTCGCAAAGTGCCGCCGATATTGAAGCCGTCATTGCCTATGAGATGGAAGGCTCTTTTCGATTCTTCTGGGAACAGGCAAACACCGATACGGATAGTGCTGGTTACGGACTGATTCGGGACCGCTATCCGGGGTCGGAGGGGATCGCCAGTATTGCATCGGTTGGCTTTGGCTTGACGGCGTATCCGATAGGGGTGGAAAAAGGGTATATCTCCCGTGAGGAAGGCTTTGAACGCGCCAGCCATACATTAGATACCCTGCTGACAATGGAGCGGACGGAGGGCTTTTATTACCATTTCGTCAGCATGGAGACGGGCGAACGGGCGTGGGAGAGCGAGGTATCCAGCATAGATACCGCCATTCTCGTGCTGGGCGCACTTACGGTGGGGGAGTATTTCGGGGGGGAGGTTCAGAGCAAAGCGCAGGAACTGTACGATGGGGTGAACTGGCAATGGTTTGTGGATGAATCGCGGGATATGTTCCACATGGCATACCGCCCCGAAGAAGGATTCGCCGGACATTGGGATTTTTATGCGGAACAACTCATGCTCTATGTCCTTGCCGCCGGGTCGGACACCTACCCCATCGAAGATAGCACCTACTACGCTTTTACCCGGCACGAGGCGGCTTTTGGCGATGGCGACCCCTTTATTCATTCATGGTTTGGCTCGCTCTTCACCCACCAATTCAGCCATGCGTGGATTGATTTCCGCGACTATAGCGATAGGGACGGGGTGAATTGGTTTGAGAACTCGGTTCTCGCGTCCCGAGCGCAGGTGGATTTTGCAATAGCGATGGATGGGGAGTACGAAACGTTGGGGGCGGACGCATGGGGATTAACGGCAAGCGATGGTCCTGATGGCTATAACGGTTTGTACGGCGCACCGCCTTCCGGCTTTGACAATCGCGCCCATACGGTAGATGACACGATTCCTCCGGCGGGGGCGATAGGCTCCATTATTTTTGTGCCGGAAGATGCAGAACGGGCAATGCTCAATTACTATTCCATTGAACCGTTACAGGGGGAGTACGGCTTTCAGGATGCGTATAACCTTACAGAAGATTGGGTTGCCAATGATGTGATTGGCATAGATAAGGGTATTACGCTGTTAATGCTGGCGAATTATGAAAACGATTTGGTCTATCAATACGCGATGCAGAATGAAAACATCCTGGCGGGGCTTGAACGGCTGGGAATCGCAAAATAGGTGGGTCCGCAATGGTATCTATTCTGTCTACTCTATCGGCTACCCCTTGTACGGTAGATACCTTTGCGCGGACAGGGACGGGGGAAATGAGAAATGCGAAACGAGAAAACGACCCCATCCCGCAAACCCCCATCGTGGGGGACGGGGCGGGTCATGAGTTCCATTCCACGTATCCCGGTAAGGTGTGTGTGCAACGCACATGCGCGTAGCGATGCCCCTACCAACATGCGCTTCGCGGGATTGATTTTAGGGACGCGAGCACTCTG
>CBKYSX010000900.1:0-2167 GCA_966690745.1 uncultured Ardenticatenales bacterium | reverse complement strand
CTACCGTTGAAAACTCCGTTTCGTTCTACAACGACAAATATAAAAGAGCGAAACGATACTCCGTTTCGCTCTTTTGCGTTTTGCATCGCCACAGGTTCCAACACCCAACGATGGGTCGCTTCCACCTGCGGCTACCCTCACACCACCCCTTATAAGGGGTTTATGAGTATAGAGATTTCTGCTTCACGGATGAACCTGTGATAACAGGTGGCGAGATGGTAGCCCCATATGCAGGCGGGTGTCGTTCCCGCCGGAATGTGGGGTGAGGATGAGCCAGAGTTACTCCCCGTACACCTCATTCAACACCGAATCAAAAATATAGCTATTCACCTCATCCCGCGCCGCCGCCCACACCGCATCCCCCAGCCCGTACATGCCGAGGTCGTAGCCATGCGTTCCCAACGTTTCCGCCACCATGCCATCCGTCACCAATTCATAGGTGGCATTGGTGCTTCGCGCCCGGAACTGGTAGCCGTAATCGCTCCATAAGCCATCACCGGCGCGGAACCCGGAAGTCGTAATTGAACGGTTCTCTTCCGTAATCTCATAGACCGCAAGTTGTTGATTTTCATCCAGATAGAGAATCTCGCGGTCGCCTTGGAACGTATAGCGGATACCATCATCTGCTTCGCCATCATTGTCGCTGTCATACCAGACGAAGCGGGAATCGTAATAGGCGGCAGGACTGCGCCCATCTACCGCAGTATCGTACAACCCGTTGATCTGGTGGGCAATTTCATGTTGAATCAGCAAAGAGGGTGTAAAGAACACCCCTGCCTGCCCGCCCGAAATGGTGGCTTGCTGGGCGTAAAATGCTGTGTCGTAAAGCGTGATGTTGTTGGGAGTCCATAATGCATACGCGCCATCGGCATCGCCCCCGACATGGCGATTCTCACTGCTACGGGTAAAGGTAATATCGTCACCGCCCCCATAGACATCACGAAAGACATCGGCGGGGGTAGTAGTTTCCGGGTCAATCAAGCCCAATTCCACCGCACGGTCATAGGTTCCCTGTGCCTGCGAGGTCACCGCCAGATAGACCTGATGAATCTCTTCGGGGGTCCAATGGGCATCCCCATCCTGTGTCAGGATCACCCCGTACTCCGCCAACACCTTCAATTCATAGTATGCCTGATTGATAGCGTCGGCATCCTCGGCGGTGGCGGTGCGGAGTTCCGGTTTGGCGGGGTCTGCCGCTTCATCGCCCAGATAGCGGGGCATATCATCGGTATCCTCCACCGGGAACGCAAGATTGACCCCGAATATCTCCTTGATGATGGCAGTACTCATCACCGATAAGCCATCCTCCAGCGATTGGACCGGAACGGTGGTGACATCATCCGAATGGACATCATTGGCGGTCAACCCGACCCCATCGCCCCCGCCAGCCATTGCCGGGTTGTTTCCGCTTTCGGCTTGCCCCTGAAACAGCCGCGCCGCTTCTTCTTCGGCAGTACGCAGAGTGCTCTGAATCCGTTGCACCGTTCTGCCCCCATCGGCTAAGGCTTTCGTGAGGCGGCGCAAGGCGGGCAACACCACCCGCTCCATTTCCTGAAAAAAGGCATCCGACCCCTTGCCCTCCCACCCTCCGCGATGGAGGCGCGTGGCACTGTTCTGTAACCGTTGCAAATCCTGTTGATGGCTCTCCGAGGCTTTCTGAAAACGGGCGGCAATCGTAGAAAGGTCTTCATAGGCGGCTTGGACTTGGGCGGCGGACATATGCATCAATCTCGTTTCCGGGGGGCGTATTTGATTTTATACAATGGGGACGCGCCCACTATAACACGGTTGGAGCGGTTGTAAAGTCAGTGAATAGTAGCCGTCGAAACCGAGTTTCTGCCGTTGAAAACTCGGTTTCTTTCTTACTTCCTTTCCCATAATCTTTCCAAACATGGCACACTTAACCACCGCTCTCCCCCTCTTGGGAGGGGGGAAGGGGGGTGGGTCGCAGTTCCTACCATACACCATCAGGTTGATGGACATTAAGAGCCGCAACGCCCCCGCCCCCGGACTAAAGCACTATGGATTACCCACAAGTATCTATCACCCCTGATTGATTCGTTGTGAGGTAGGGGCGGGTCACATCATACTAGGAGGTTTTGGAATGGAACTCATGACCCGCCCGCGCCCCACAGAATGGGACATATCTCGTGTAGGACAGGGCGGG
>CBKYSX010000899.1:0-2186 GCA_966690745.1 uncultured Ardenticatenales bacterium | reverse complement strand
TACCGCGCAAGCGCACGGCGGTATCACCATCCACCTCGGTAGGCATCGGACCCGACCCGACCCGCGTTTGGAACGCTTTTGCCACCCCAATCACCTTACCCAGAGCGTTCGCCCCTACCCCGGAACCGGTCAAGACCCCCCCTGTGGTCGGGTTGGATGAAGTAACATAGGGATAGGTTCCATGGTCTACATCCAACAGGGTTCCCTGCGCCCCTTCAAAGAGCACATCTTTGCCCGCTTCCAACGCTTCGTGCAAAGGGGTGAAGCAATCCGCAATAAAGGGACCAATCCGTTCCCGCCATTCCCGCACCGATTCCATAATGCTGGAAACCGCCACCGGGCTGTTTTCAAAACGTTGCTCTAAGAGCAAATTGGAGTGGTCTAACGTCTGTTGGATTTTTTCGCTTAGCACGGCATCGGTCAGCAGTAAATCCTGCGCCCGAATCCCGCGCCGCGCCACTTTGTCGGTATATGCAGGACCAATCCCGCGCCCGGTTGTCCCAATCGCCCGGTCCCCTCGGCTGGTTTCCAAGCCGCGATCCAACGCCTGATGATAGGGCAGAATCAAATGGGCATTGCCTGACAAGCGCAGGCGTTCCAAACCGATCCCTTCGCCCTGCAACATGTCAATCTCTTTAAGCAATTGGTCAGGGTCAATCACCATCCCATTGCCCATGAAACAATCTACATTCGGGAACAACACACCACTCGGAATTTGGTGCAATTTAAAAATTTTCCCGTTATGAATCACGGTATGCCCTGCGTTGGGTCCTCCGGAATAGCGCACCACCAAATCATGTCGTTCCGCCAGCAAGTGCGTAATCTTACCCTTGCCCTCATCCCCCCATTGCGCCCCGATTATCGCTGTCCCGTTCATCGTTACTCCTAACGTCGTAAGAGCAAAGAGTGAAGAGTAAAAAGTGAAGAAATCTGGTTTCTTTACGCTTCGCTCTTTACTCTTCACTCTAATCCACAAATCGGTATTTAATCAGTGTCCAAATCGCCGCAAAGCCATCTTTCCACGTAATTTTTTTGCCTTCGTGATATTCGCGCCCGTTGTAAGAAATCGGCACTTCGTAAATGCGAATCCCCCGTTTGAGGATCTTTGCTGTCATCTCCGGCTCCACCTCAAAACGGCGCGAATGAATGGTGATTGGCTTAATCACTTCGGCGCGGAAGACCTTGTAACAGGTTTCCATATCGCTCAAAATGCTGTCGTACAGGATATTCGTGGTAAAGGTTAGCAGTTGATTGCCCAGCATATGCCAGAACAACATCGCTTTGCGGGGTCCGCCCAGAAAGCGGCTTCCGTACACTACCTGCGCTTTGCCTTCCAGAATCGGCTGAAGCAGTTTATCGTACTCACGCGGGTCGTATTCCAAATCCGCGTCTTGAATCAAGATAATATCGCCCGTTGCCGCCCGAAAGCCGGTTTGCAACGCCGCTCCTTTGCCACTGTTCTGCTCATGGAAAAGCGCAACAATATCACCTGTTTCGGCTTCTGCCTGAATAATGGCGCGGGTTCCATCGCTGGAGCCATCATCCACCACAATAATTTCTTTTTCGATACCATCCAACGGAACATCCCGAACCGCCTTCAGAATATCGCGCAAAGTCTTTACTTCATTAAACGCCGGAATTACAACCGATACCTTCACGAATATACCTCATTACTGATTCAAAGGATTGCATCCTCGCGCAAACCAAGCTTGCCATTATAAACCAAACCCCTAAAACTGAAAGCAGAACGGAAGACCTTCAGGGATAGTTGAATTTCAACTTCTATTCTGTCACTTTCGTGCTACCATTGGGCTTGTTTACTCGATTGTGTTCGCCACCCATGACCACCACCCACCCTACCAACCGCCCCTTTCCCGGTCCGGGGCGATTTATCCCGACTGCCGATTTGATGGCTCTGCGCGATTCGCCTCTGGATGCGCTGGTCAAAATAGCCCGTACCTATGGCGACCTGTTTCAATATCCCGTAGGCTTTTGGACCATACATTTCCTCAATCATCCTGATGCTATTCGCCACATCCTTGTAGATAACCATAAAAACTATTCCAAAGATACCTTTCAATACAATTTGCTGGGGGGTGTCGCGGGGCGCGGACTATTGACCAACGATGGCGACTCCTGGCTTCATCAACGCCGCCTCGCCCAACCGGCATTCCATCGGGAACGGC
>CBKYSX010000898.1:0-2191 GCA_966690745.1 uncultured Ardenticatenales bacterium | reverse complement strand
CTTTGTTCCACCCGGTTATAAACGAAGGTAAAACTAATTCCCGGTGGGGATTATCTTTACCTTCACTACCCGCATCAATTCCCCTGCTTTTCCTCAAAATCCTGCCCCGACTTCATCTAGATTAAATACAACCCCTCCCGTTTCCCCTATAGTGGGGATATGTTCGTTCGTGGAGGGAAAGATAATGCTTGACATGCACTGGATGCCGCAAATTGATAGTAGCCGATGTGATGGGTGTGGCATTTGTGTAGAGCGTTGCCCGACACAGGCTCTCGGCATTCGTCATCAGGTTGCGGTGTTGTTGCACCCCGACCGCTGTCATTATTGCGGCGAATGTGAGCAGGCGTGCCCCACCCTTGCGATAGAACTCCCATACCTAATCTGTACTGCCGCCATGCCGGAGGCAACTTCTCATGGTGTCGCAAGGAGTGAACCATGACCAAATCCAATGAAATCGGTGCCCGCATGGTCGCTGTTGCCATGTTGTCGTTACCGGTGATGTTACTCGCCATCATCTTTTTACAACTTCGCACAGTGACTCCGATGGCATCCATGCCAGCCATGATGCCCGCTATGAACGGAGCCGCCCCCGCCGATACCGGAGCACCCGAAAGCGTACCGCAACCGGTTGTGGCGGCGGGGCAGGACGTTGTATTTACTGTTAAAACCATCCTCGGGGGCGACCCGGCAATGGCGTTTGTCGGCGTGGGCGGGGAGATTGACGGAGTGGTCAATCCTGAATTACACGTCAAAGTCGGCGACAAAGTGACGATTCATGTGATTAACGGCGACCCCGTCGCCCACGACCTCACCATAGATGAATACGGCATGACCACCGGGGAATTAAGCCTTGCCGGACAAGAGGGCATGATTCAATTTACGGCAACCCAACCCGGAACCTTTGACTATTACTGTTCGATTCCCGGACACCGACAGGCGGGAATGGTTGGAAAATTGGTGGTGGAAGGGGACTTGCCCGCGCAGGCGGGCGGGTTAGGCGTTTCGACGACGCAGGGCGGTGAATATGCGGCGGCAGTGGTTGCCCCGCCCGCCCCTGCCGACCCCAACGCCGTTTCGATTGTGCGTAACCCGGCTGATGTGCCTCCCCATATTGGAGATCGGGAGCCGATGACCTTCCGCGTGGATTTGACCACTCAGGAAGTGACAGGACAACTTGCCGATGGTACAACCTACAATTACTTCACCTTCGACGGTAAAGTTCCGGGTCCGATGATTCGGATGCAAATCGGGGATACGGTGGAATTGGCGTTGCAAAATGATAGTACCAGTAAGTTCCCCCATTCGATTGATCTTCATGCCGTAACGGGTCCGGGGGGCGGCGCAGTCTATACGCAAACCAAACCGGGCGAAGAAACAACCTTTGTCTTTCGTGCGCTGAATCCGGGGTTGTATGTCTATCACTGTGCCACAGCAAGCATTCCGCACCACATCAGCAACGGGATGTACGGTTTGATTCTGGTGGAGCCGGAAGGCGGCTTGCCTCCAGTAGACCGTGAGTTTTATGTGATGCAAGGGGAGATTTATACCGAACAACCCTTCGGCACGGCGGGGCATCTTGCTTTCAGTCCCGAGCACATGAGCAATGAGATTGCGGATTACGTGATTTTCAACGGGGCGGCGGGCGCATTGACGAGTGATGAAAATGCCCTTCGCGCCAACGTGGGCGAAACCGTGCGGATTTATTTCGGGGTGGGCGGACCGAATTACACTTCGTCATTCCACGTCATCGGCGAGATTTTTGATCGGGTCTACGACCAAGCGTCCCTGACGGCGTCTCCCCTCACCGATGTGCAAACTACACTGGTGCCGCCAGGGGGTGCGACAATGGTGGAATTTAAGGTGGATGTGCCGGGGCGGTATATTCTGGTAGACCATGCCTTAAGTCGGCTGGAACGGGGATTGGCAGGGTTCCTGTTGGTGGAAGGCGCGGACGACCCCACAATTTACCACAGCGACGGGTCAGCGAGTATGGAAGGGCATTAATCCCTTAACCACCGAAAAGGGGAGGCTGAATCAGCCTCCCCTTTTTCTGTGCCCTCCTAATTCACAATTGGATACGAGGGTGAAATCCTAGGTTAGGTTTTATTTTGGTTATCTCCGCACAGGAGTAGCGAATGTCCCCCGCTTCGGCGGGCAAAAAGACGGGCGGAACCGTTGAACCCAACCGTTC
>CBKYSX010000897.1:0-2192 GCA_966690745.1 uncultured Ardenticatenales bacterium | reverse complement strand
ATCGTGCGGCATCCGTGGTAGTGTAGGGGCGGGTCAGGGAATGGAAATCGGTATGGCATGGAGCCACCTGACCCGCCCGCCTTTGGGAATAAGACCACCCCCGATGGCGGCGCACGACAACGGCGGGCGGGTCACAAGTTCCATTTTGGAGGTAACGTCGGGGATGTGACCCGCCCCTACGAACAACGCTTCCATAACCAAAAAGCGTTGGAGATTTCCGCTTTTAAGAGGAATTTGGGTCGCCATTACCGTTTTCTCAATACTCAATACCCTAATCCCGTTTGGCAGTTAATCTTCCGCCCACAAAGATAATCAACCCGGCGGCGATCATCCAAAGCACAGGCAGTGGCGGGGCGGCGGCGGGCGGCGGTGTTTCGGTAAGAGCGGTCTGGGTTTGCAGGGAGGGAATGGGTTCGCCTGTTTTTTCACCAGCCAATGGCAGTTTAGTAGGGACGAGTTTGCCTTTGGGCGGCATCCCCTGTGCCATCCGCACGGCATCGGGGATGGTAACGGCGTTTTCATCCGGCACAATACGGGAGCCATACCGTTTGGCATAGACCTGTGTAAATTCCGCCCCGAAGAGCAATATCTGCGCGGAATAGAAAATCCAGACCAGAATCACGGCAAAAGACCCCGCCGCGCCATAGGTAGAGGCAATACTACTATTCCCCAGATACAAACCAATCAGTGCCTTGCCGATAGTGAAAAGCAGGGCGGTGATTGCCGCCCCCACCCAGACATCCCGCCAGGCGATTTTGACATCAGGCAGAACTTTGTAAATCATCCCAAAAAGGAGGGTGATGACGAGGAAGGAAATGACCTGATTGAGAATCATGAACAGGGTTTCCCAGCCCGGCAGTAACCCTACCGCAAACGTGTTCACGGCGGAGAGGACGGTACTGATAATCAAGGAAACCAGGAGCAGGAAACCGACCCCCAACACCATCGTAAACGAGAAGAAACGGTCTTTGACGATGGCAAGAATACCTTGTCCGGGTTTGGGTTCAACCCCCCAGACGGTGTTTAACGCCTCTTGCAATTGCCCGAAAACGCCGCTCGCCCCAAGCAACAGGGTGACGACCCCGATGACAGTGGCCAGGATATTGTCGGCGGGGCGGCTGGAATTGGCGATAATTTCTTGAATGGTGTCTGCCCCTTCGCGCCCGATGAGACCCTGAATTTGATTATCCAACTGCCCCCGCACCGCTTCTTCCCCAAAGGCAAGCCCGGCAACGGCGATGACCACAATGAGCAAAGGCGCAATCGAAAAAATGGTGTAATAGGACAACGCTGCCGCTAGGCGCGGCACTTTGTCTGCCTGCCATTCTCGATAGGTATCGCGCAGTAATGCCCAGCCGTCTTTTGCCCGGTTCATATTGTCCCCCGTTGTTCTTTTTATCAGTTTATAGGTGTAGCTCAATTATAACGAGCGAGGAAATGGATTGGGGACGAAAAAGGATATATCCCGCTAAAGGATTATGTGTCCGTGAAGATACGGAGGGCGTTATGGAGTCTAACAATCAAATGTGATGCCGTTCCCTGCCCTGGAAGGGCAGGGCTATAAAATACGGGGTTCCCATTGTGGCGGTATTCGTATTTTATAGCCTCGTCCTTTAGGTCGAGGGTTGTGTGGGGATGGTGTTATTCTTTTAATTTCCATTCAGACATGCCAACGAAATACGGCGGCACGCAACATAGAGAGTGATGGGAATAAGAAAGAAACCGGGTTTTCAAACGGCAGAAACCCGGTTTCGCTTGCCTGAACTCTTATTGTTTTTATCGCTTGTCGAAAACCCGCTTGATTTTTCCCCCTTCGCTTCGCACAGCGGTGTTGGGGGCAAGGAGCGTAACATGGGTGGTGACACCCAGAATGGAATATATGCGGTGACGCAGGGTAGTACAGAGGATACGGGTAAAGTCATCTTCGGGGTTTGATAATCGTTCCGCGCCGAGGGCGGCAAAACAATCGGGAGTGACTTCGATTTGCACTTCCAGTTCGTCCAGCCGTTGCGGACGGGTCACAATGAGCTGATAGTGGGGCGCGACTTCTGCCATCCCTTCCAACACGGCTTCGATTTGGGAGGGATAGACGTTCACCCCGCGTATAATGAGCATATCATCCACACGCCCGACCACGCGGGACATGCGGGTAATCGTCCGTCCGCAGATGCACGGTTCGCGGTTAATGCTGG
>CBKYSX010000896.1:0-2193 GCA_966690745.1 uncultured Ardenticatenales bacterium | reverse complement strand
TGGCACTTGTCGTTTTGCTCGTGGGTATGTATACCCTCGTTCAAACCGCCAGTGCATCCAACGACCCCATGCAAGCCGGGACGACAGAGGTTGCTTTTGAAGGCGCAGGCGGTCAATGTTCTGATGGCAGTACCCCTGTACCGACCACCTGGGACTTTACCGATGGGGACGAAGGCTGGACTTCTTCCTTCCAATCCACCGGGTTCCTGACTTCGACCTTTGTCATTACCACTTCGAACGCGCCGGGTAGTGCCGCCAATTCGCCCTCCGGTGGCAACAAATGGTTCGCCGCCGATATTGATGGTGAAGGTGCCGGTTACTTCCTCGACCAATGGTTGACCTCCCCTGCCTTCGGTGTTCCCGTTGGTGGTGGCGCGGACCTGACCTTCTGGAACCTGCAAGCCTTCGAAATCAGCGACACCGAATGTTGGGACTCCGGCTGGGTTGAAGTCTCGAACGACGGTGGTGCAACGTGGGATTATCTGGAAAACACGACCAACACGCCGTTCTTCACCGTAACCCCGGCGTACGACTTCAACATTCACACCGAATTTGATGCCGAATACCCGCAAGCCGATGCGTATGCATGGTGTCCGGGAACCCCGTCTCCGGGTGGTGAAGGCTGGGGCTGGCGCGATTGGTTCCAAGGCTCGCTTGACCTGAGCGAGTACGAAGGTGAAGTGGTTCAAGTTCGCTTCCACATGTTTGTTGATAACCTCGCCGGTGCGTATGGCTGGTTGGTTGACGATGTTTCCGCCAATGTCTGCCCCTCGACCCCGACGGCGGTAACGATGAGCAACTTTGAAAGTGGCTCGACCCTGCCCATTCTCCCCGTTGTAGGTATGGCTCTGTTGGGTCTGGTGGCTGTTGGTGTGGTAGCACGCCGTATCCGCCGCTAATCCGATTTCTTTAAAAAGCGCGTGGTCCTTAAAACCACGCGCTTTTTTTGTTCTCCAAAAATTTATCTAACGATGCTATACTTCTTTCCTTACCATCACTCACTCTCATAATTAGTTAAGGCAACTGTTGTCTTTGCTCATCTAATAAAACAGTGTTATCTTGTGCGAACATGAGTGATAGTGGTTACAAAATGCAGTCATAGTTAAGGTGTAGCATTAACAAAATGCCCCGTTGTTCCATCCTCTTATCAAAGAAGTTGTAAAGTGGTTTTTGACTGCCTGCAACATCGTACCCTATCTCAATCCAATGAAGCCTGATGGCTATGTGGAACGATACGCTCTATTCAGCGCGATACTACCCCGGTGATAGTGCTGAACGTAAGAGACAAATAGGAAAGGAGGTGCCTTCGCCCAAAAGTTGCACACCCCGGTGTGTCCCGCGTTCATCATTTAACCCAATCAGAGCTTTCCGAGCAGGCAAAGCTCTTCCGACGAGGAGTATTCAAAGATATGAAGGCTACGAAGGTATTGGTACTGCTCCTGCTGACGTTATTGGTAGGAAGTACACTCAGTTTTTCCCGGGCGAATGCGGCGGTGGCTCCGACAGAGCAACCGCTTTACGGAACTCAAAACGCCCTGCCCGCCGCGCAGGCAGAAGCGATTGCACTGGCACATTTGCAAGCTAACGCCGGTACGCTTGGGTTGTGGGCAAGCGACCTTGCCGAATTGCGCGTGACCGACAATGTAATTCTGCGTTCGTCCGGCGCACGGGTGGTTCACTTCCAACAAACTGCCAATGGAATTGGTGTGTTTAACGGGGTAATGAATGTGACTGTGACTGCCGATGGTGCGGTCATTTTTGTCGGGAACCGTGGCATTGCTAACCTGAGTAATCAGGTCAATAGTGCAATCCCCGCCATGAGTGCCGCTGATGCGATTGCCAATGCGGCAACTGCGTTTGAACTTTCCTACGATGCAGGAACTGTAACGCAATTGGAATCATTCGGCGGGGCAGAGCAAATCACCCGCTTCAGTGGCGGCAACCTTTCGTCGGAAATCACCGCGAAATTGGTTTACCAACCGCTTGACAACGGGGCAGTGCGTCTGGCGTGGGATTTGGGCATCTATGAATTGAGTGCGCTTCATTATTGGAGTGTGCGGATAGATGCCATCACAGGCGAATTGCTTCATCACATGGACCTTGTGGTGCATGAAGATTGGGACGCACTGCTCGCAGAAGGGGTTCCCTACAATACCTACCAAACTGAACAGGGAACGGAAGCGGGTGTAACTG
>CBKYSX010000895.1:0-2194 GCA_966690745.1 uncultured Ardenticatenales bacterium | reverse complement strand
CAACTACGAAACGGGTGAAGATTACATTCCGCTCAATCACCTAAACCCGAATCAGGCTCCCTTCCGCGTCTATGATTCCATGCTCTCCGAAGCGGCAGTGTTGGGCTTTGAATTTGGTTACACACTGGGTGAGCCGGAAGCGTTGGTGATGTGGGAAGCGCAGTTCGGGGATTTTGCGAACGGGGCACAGGTCATTATTGACCAGTTTATCTCCAGCAGTCAGAGCAAATGGGGCACTGCCAGTGATTTGGTGATGCTCCTGCCGCACGGCTTTGAAGGGCAAGGACCGGAACATTCCTCGGCGCGGTTGGAACGGTATTTGCAATTGTGCGCCGAGGGCAATATGGCTGTCACTTACCCGACCACCGCAGGCAACTATTTCCACCTCCTGCGCCGCCAGAAGAAGGACAACAAACAACGCCCGTTGATTGTTATGACCCCGAAGAGCCTTTTGCGTCTGCCCGCCGCCAGTAGCCCGTTGGAAGCCCTCACCGATGGCAACTTCCAGCATGTGATTGACGATGCCAGCATCCACAATTCGGAACGAGTCACACGAATCGTCTTTATGTCGGGTAAACTCTACTACGACATGGCAACGGCGAAGAAGGATGATTCGATTGCACTGGTACGGGTGGAACAACTCTATCCCTATCCCCGCCCCGCCATTCAAGCGGTGTTGGAGCGGTATCCCAACGCACGGGAATTCATCTGGGCGCAGGAGGAACCGCGCAATCAGGGGGCATGGACCTTCATCCAACCCTTCCTCTATCAGGATTTGCCTGCCGGAACGCGACTTTACTATGTGGGACGTTCCCCCGCTGCCGCCCCTGCCACCGGCTCCAACAAAATCCACCAACAACAGCAAGCAGGCATCGTTGCACAAGCATTGGGGACGTGGACAACTTAATTCCTGACCCCATCCAACCCTTGCTAAACGAGTATCGCGCTCTCATCGAGCGCGATGCTTTTGATTTGGTGCAAGGGTGCTATGTGCATGGCTCTATTGCTTTAGAGGCATTCGACCCAGACCACAGCGATATTGATTTTGTAGCAGTGCTGAATCGTACTGCTACCCTTGCAGAGATAGCGGTACTGGCAGACATCCATCAACGCATTACCACCCAATATCCGCAATGGCAATTAGAAGGAAGTTATTTTCAAATATCTGATTTAGGACAAGAAGCGGAAAAGATTACCCCCTACCCCTGCGTTCATGACGGGAAATTCGACCCCAACGGCAAGCATGACATCAACCCTGTAACATGGTGGTTGCTCAAAACAAAGGGGATTCCGCTTTGGGGGAATCCTCCACAAGCCTTACCATTTGATATCGCATGGGCAACGGTTCGAGCGTACAGTCAACAGAACCTCAACACCTATTGGCGTAGGTGGGCGTATGACCCCCGTTATCTGATTGCTCTCAACACAGATTGGACAATTGAATGGGGAGTATTGGGGATATTGCGGTTACTTTACTCACTGCAAACGGATTGGATGACCTCTAAGATTGGGGCTGGAGAATATGGGTTACAAGCCCTTTCCCCAAAATGGCACCGCCTGATTCAAGAAGCATTGCGGATTCGCCGTCATCAGCCCCGGTCTCTCTATCGGTTGCGGATTTTACGAACCATGGAAGCGATACGGTTTTTACGGATGGTGATACGGGCCGGGAACGGGCTTGCCCCGTCCTAAAGGATGGGGGTGCGCATAATCCTGTAGGGGCGTACCCATGTGGTCGCCCACATAGGGGGCGGGCACAAGGCACCGCCCCTACAGAAGACCTTATGCGGTTATTTGCTTACCTTCCATAAGGACGAGGCGCACTCCTTACAGAAACCTATGCAATCCCTAAGACCTATTTTCATCCTTGCTCTATTGCTGGGGATTCTTACCACTATCGGGGCTATCCAAAGCACCGCCGCTCAAACCAGCCCTGATGGGATGATAAAACAATATCTTCCATTGGTTTTTAATGGATGGGACAGCACCATACTGACCCCTACCGCAACGGCGACGATAGCAGGGAGCGCAACTGTTACGTCTACATCCACCGCTACCGCCACAAGTGAGGCAACACCATCAAATACGCCGCCTGCGACCACGACTGCCACGTTCACAGCCACTGCTACTGAAACAGGCGCAACCCCCACGCAAGCCCCGGGTGCCACCGCCACTAATACTTCCACGCCCGGAC
>CBKYSX010000894.1:0-2195 GCA_966690745.1 uncultured Ardenticatenales bacterium | reverse complement strand
ACGTTCTGCAAGCGGCGGCACAGGCAATGGCAGAGCAACGACGCGGCGGTAGAATGATATTATTACCCGGCACAATGGGCGCGTATACCATGCCCAAAGCGGCGGGTTATGCCGCCAGCAAATGGGCAACAGTGGGTATGGCAAAGAGCCTTGCCCAAGATTTTCGCCGTATCGGGGTGACGCTGAGTCTGATCTACCTCGGCGGGGTAAATACACCATTCTGGGACGGCATGGATATGCGGGTACAACGGGAAAAGATGCTCACTCCCGACAGTGCCGCCGCCGCGATTCGCTTTGCCCTTGAACAACCCGATGGCGGGGTGCTGAATGAAATCACCCTCCAACCGGAAAGCCACCAGTATTTTTGAGAAAAAAGCGTGAGAGTGAAATGTTCCCTGGAACATAGTGCATATTGCATAGTGCCTAAACGACATTTCTAATTGTTTGACCTTATGCACGATGCACTCCTTCTCTCTTCCCTCTTCTCTCTTCCCTCTACCTTATGCACCCACCCAAAACCATTATCATCGGCGCAGGTATTGCGGGCTTGACCACTGCCGCCCTTTTGGCAAAGGCGGGGCATGATGTCACTGTGTTGGAAGCACACGTAGACCCCGGCGGCTGTGCCGCGACCTTCTTCTATAAGGATTACCATTTCGATGCGGGCGCAACGCTGGTGGGCGGCTTCCAACCGGGCGGACCCCACGACCTTGCCGCACAGAAATTGGGGATAACGTGGCCCGTGCATCAAGCTGACCCCGCCATGGTTTTCTATTCGCCCGATGGCACAGTAACACGATGGGGCGACCCCACCCGATGGGCAATTGAACGGCGACGTGCTTTCGGTGGGTCGGGGGAACAATTCTGGCAAACGCAGGAATGGGTTGCCGATCAGGTCTGGCAATTTGCGGCATCGCTACCCCCCTGGCTCCCTGCGAATCTGCGAGATGTCGGGCAATTGGTGCAACAGGTGGCACATCAACCGACATTGGCGACACTTGCGCCGTTGGTATTTTCAGATGTCGCCACATGGATGAAGGCAACGAGGGCAAAGGGTAATCTGTTACGCCAATTTGTGGATGCCCAATTGCTGATTTCCGCACAAAGCACGGCAACCGGAGCGGCGGCATTATTTGGGGCGGTGGCATTGGATTTGGCGCGGGCGGGGGTTTTTCATGTCAAAGGAGGCGTGGGCGGCATTGCCGAAACGCTGGCGGCAAAGGTACGGGAATTGGGCGGACGGGTGATTTATAAGGCAGAGGTTACCGCTATTGAAACCAACGGCGGACGGGTGACAAAGGTTATCACGAAGAAAAAAGGGGATTTCCCCGCCGACCTTGTGGTAGCCAACCTGACCCCCTGGAACATTACCACCCTGCTGGGGGATTCTGCCCCTACATCCCTGCGGAAAAAGGTACAACAGTTACCACCGCAGTGGGGCGCGTTTATGCTTTATCTGGGCGTGGATGCAGAAGCCATTCCTGCCGACTTCCCCGACCATCATCAACTGCTTCAAGACCCCTCCCAGCCGATGGGCGAAGGCAATACGCTTTTTATGAGCATCAGCCCGACATGGGATACCAGCCGCGCCCCGGTGGGGCAACGCACGATTACGCTTAGTACGCATACCCGCCCCGAACCCTGGTGGCAATTGCGGAACCACCCGGACGGGCAACGGGCATACGAGGCGCGGGTGGAGGCATACAGCGAACGCTTATTGTTGAGCGCGGAACAGATTCTGCCGGGGCTACGTAGCCATATTCGCCTGCAATTGCCGGGAACCCCAGTTACATTCCAAACCTTCACACGACGGCATCTCGGTTATGTAGGAGGCTTTCCGCAAACTTCGATTTTGTCTGCCCATAACCCGCGATTGCCCGTTGACGGGCTATGGATGGTCGGGGATTCGATTTTTCCCGGGCAAAGCACGGCGGGGGTGACATTGGGGGCGATGAGGGTGGCGGAGATGATTTTGGGCGAACAACCGTCAACCCAACGGTTTCTTTTGCCTCAAACAATAAATTCACGGGGTTGAAACCCCGTGCAAAGAGAACCAAACCCTGAAGGGTTATTAGCCTCAACGAGGCTTTGTTCTGCTGGCACGGGCGTGTATTGACAACAGAGGATTGTCAGGAAAGCCCCCTCTTGGGAGGGGGGAAGGGGGTGGGTTTCCGTTTCCGCCACGACACTCTTCT
>CBKYSX010000893.1:0-2195 GCA_966690745.1 uncultured Ardenticatenales bacterium | reverse complement strand
ATGAGCAAATTCTGGCAGATATGCGTGCCCGTGATGCCAAAGACAGCACCCGCGCCACTGCTCCGCTCCGCCCCGCCGACGATGCCATTACGCTCACGAGTGACAACAAGAGCATTGCCGCCGTTGCCGAAGAAATAATGAAACTCGCGGCGGAACGGTTGAGGGTAGTTGAGAAATGAGAACGCTACCAACCAAATTTCCTGTTTCTCACTCCGTAGCCTTTGCGTAGGGGTTCTGAGAGAATTGTGTCATACTTTGGCGCGGAACTTGTGGCATACTACGCCGTATCGTCCACCCTGAAACATTCCCCTACCCGACAGGTCACTTATATACACCCAACCACCGTAAAGACCTTTCATAGGGGACGTAACGTTACAAAGTACAATCGGGTTTGCTTTCATGCAACGTAAACAAACCCACCCATAGTTGCCACCGGTATTCGCTATAAAGGATAAAGGTTATGTGCGGTATAGTAGGATATGTCGGAGACAAACCGGCACTCCCCATCTTAATGGATAAACTGCGGATGTTGACCTATCGCGGGTATGACAGCGCAGGGGTTGCCGTAACGGAAAACGGACATTTTTATATTGAAAAAACCAAGGGACGTGTTTCCGATTTGGAAGCCATCCTTGACGAAGACCGCGCAACGGGGCGTATTGGTATCGGGCATACACGCTGGGCAACGCACGGCGAACCCTCCACGCGCAACGCCCACCCCCACACTGATTCCACCGGGAAACTGGTCGTGGTTCACAATGGCATTGTGGAGAATTTCTGGGAACTGAAGCAGGAGCTGATCGAAAAAGGGCATACTTTCGAGTCAGAAACCGACACAGAAGTTGTGGCGCATCTGATTGAAGAATTTTACGACGGCAACATTTCAACCGCCGTGAGCCTCGCGATGCAACGCATGACCGGCTCTATGGCACTCCTCGTCCTCCATAAAGACGAAGATGACCGTCTGGTTGCCGCCAAAATGGATACGCCTCCCCTTGTTATTGGCATGGGGCAAGGCGAAAATCATATCGCCAGTGACATTCCCGCTCTCCTGCGCTATACCAACCGTATCTACCCGTTAGAAGATGGAGAAATTGCTACCATAATGCGCGGGCGCGTCATTATTGACAGCTATCGTGAACCCGCCGCCGCCCGCTTGTACGAGCGCAAGGTAATGGTGGTAAACTGGTCGCCTGAAATCGCGCAAAAAGAGGGCTATGAGCATTTCATGCTCAAGGAAATTCACGAACAGCCCGACACGGTACAAAACACCCTGGCAGGTCGCCTGCCGGAACGGGGCGATGGGTTGGTCACCATCCCCGAATTAAACCTCACACCCGAAGAAATTCAACGGATTAGCCGCCTTACGTTTGTTGCCTGCGGTACCGCCTACTACGCTTGTCTGGTGGCAAAATATCTTTTTGAACAGGAATTAGGCATTCCCGTTTCGGTAGACATCGGCTCCGAATTTCGGTACCGTAGCCCGATTTTGAGCCAGAACGAAATGGTGGTGGCGATTTCTCAATCGGGCGAAACTGCCGACACCCTTGCCTCCATGCGGGAAGCGATAGACCAGGGCGCGAAAGTGCTGGCGATTACGAACGTGTTGGGCGGCTCGGTAGCGCGGTTGGCGGATGGGGTCTTATATACCCGTGCCGGACCGGAAATGGCGGTAGCTTCCACCAAAGCCTTTGTCGGGCAATTGGTGGCGATCCATCTGCTGTTGCAATACATAGCGCAATACCGCGAAATTTCAGAAGAACGCCGCCAACGGATTCTGTCCTTACGCCGCGCTCTCTGGCAATTACCGGGGCAGATTCGCACGATATTAGGGCAACACGAACACCTTAAGCAACTTGCCGAAAAAATCTCAACCCACACCGCCGCCTTCTTCATCGGGCGCAATCTGGATGAGCCAATGTCCCACGAAGGGGCGTTGAAACTGAAAGAAATCTCCTATATCCATTCGCAAGGGTATGCGGCAGGCGAACTGAAACATGGAACGTTGGCACTTCTAGAACCGGGGGTTCCGGTGGTCTGTATCGCTACCCAATCGGCGGTCTTCGACAAAATGGTTTCCAATATTCAGGAGATTTTGGCGCGGAAGGCGTGGGCAATTGCGGTAGTGCAGGAAGGCGATAGCCGCTTGAAGGGCTTGCTTGGCAGTGAGAACATCATCACCATCCCTAAAGTAG
>CBKYSX010000892.1:0-2197 GCA_966690745.1 uncultured Ardenticatenales bacterium | reverse complement strand
ATAAGACAGTGGGCGTGATGCCGGGAGTTGCTACTGCCAACGGAATTTCCGCGTCAAAGGTCGCGCCGGTGGAGGTAACAAGCAGAATTGCGTGTGCCTCATCCGCAATCCAGGGGTAAGGAATCGTGATGGTGGCACGCCCCAGCCGCGGGATGGTGTTTTCGGGTTCAACCTCAAATTGCCAGAAAGCATCATCCACCATCACCTGTGCAATCGTTACAGGGTCGGCTCCCCCATTCACAAGGGTCAACTCAATCATCCCTTCAGCGGGCAGGGTGACACGCTCTATCGTTAAATCTTCTATTGGTGGCAGGTCGCGGTTCAGAATCCCGGAAGTGTTCAGAAAGATGAGCGCGATGGCAATCCCTAAGCCTAGCAGGGGGAGCAACGCCAGCAGAACTCTCCCCGCGCTCCATCCGGTACCGGTGGTTGGTGTAGGTTGGGTCATTTCAGCCATTGGAAGCCGCCTTGCCCGGAATCAAACAATTGAGCGTTGTCACGGTACTACCGGCAAAAGAAATGTCCTCCTCTACCACCTCAAAGAAGCTCATCCACCCCAATTCAGCAAATTCCGATTGGTGAGCATGGAACATATACTTACCTGGATACGGGAAACGCATTTCCAGAATCGCCCGTTCCCCCTGACACAACATAATCACATCGGTGAAATCATCGGGGGTCAGTTTCGTACCGGTGCGGAACACATTAAAGAAGTTGCCGTGAATATGGAAAGAGTTAATCAGGTCAAATTCGGTCATATTCGCCAGATAGACCCGCACCAATTCGCCCCGTTTTACCTTCAACGGCTCGTTGGCATAGGCAAAAGCAATCGAGTTTGCCGCATAAATCTCATTTTCGTTGTCGAAATTGGTATCAAAGGCATTCATAATCATCACAAATTCGCGGGCTGGCGGGCGACCCACTTTCGGGTCAATAATCCATGCCCCGTATAAGCCTTTGTGAATATGCCGTTTTAGTGGAAGCGCGTGGCAATGATAAGGGTGGAAACCAAAAGGGGTCGCATCAAATTCATACACCGTACTCCCGCCGGGGGCAATCTCGCCTGCCCCAATGCCCGGAACCCCATCCATGATGTCGCGGTGAACCCCGTGAAAGTGAATCGTATGGGGATGGGCACTGCCGTTGCCAAAGTTAATTTTAACTTTATCCCCTTCGGTAGCACGCAGAGTCGGACCGGGAACCCGCCCGTTATAGGTCCATGCGGGGAAAAAAATGCCCGGTGCGATTTCGATTTCTTTATCCACTGCGTTAATGGTAAATTCGCGCAGGGTAGAGCCGTCGGCTTGCGTCGTTGTTATCCCGTAGTCAAATTCGGTGGCAAGTTGCAGAGGTGTAAATCCGTTCCGTGCATGATCTACCGTGCCAACCGTATGATTGTTACCGCCGTGCCCCCCCGTAGCCCCGCTATCGTGGGTACTGCCTTCATGCGGAACAGGGGTCTGAGCGAGCGCACCATTCCGCCCGACCAGTGCCGAAACTCCGGCGGTAATACCGCCCGCCGCCGTTGCCCGAAGGAAATTGCGCCGTGAAAATAACGATGAAAACATGGAAAACCTCTATCCATTTTACAGAAGCCGGACAGTTGCCTGAAGTCATCCGGTATGACAAGCTCTTAATTTTAGGATACACTAAAAATTTTAGTTGGTCAAGAGGGTTTAATATTTTAGGATGAACAGTATCCTGCTTTTCGGGGCAACTCTACTCCTTCTCCTCTTCACCCATCGCTGGGCAACCCATCTTGTCATCATGGCTCTGCTCCGCGTCACAGGGCATCTGAACGTGGCAATGACGCTCTATGCCCTGCTGATTTTACCGGGGACGATTGTCCATGAAGTCGCCCACTGGCTGATGGCATTGTTGTTGGGGGTTCGTGCCGGGTTGCCTCGCGTGTTGCCAAGTGGCGTGGATGCCAACGGGCGCATGGTGTTGGGCTATGTGCAAATCGAACGTACCGACCCCTTGCGCCATTCCCTCATCGGGGTCGCGCCCCTGCTGGCGGGGAGCGGCTTGGTGGCGTGGATTGCCAGCAGGGTCTTTACCCTGCCCGTCCCTGCTTTAACCCAAACGGGAATTACAGGCATCGAAACCCTCTTTGCCGCCCTGCCCTCTATCTTTCAAGTCCCCGATGTCTGGCTCTATCTCTATCTACTCTTCGCCATTGCCAATGGTATGTTGC
>CBKYSX010000891.1:0-2203 GCA_966690745.1 uncultured Ardenticatenales bacterium | reverse complement strand
GGGAACATCATTACGCAGGAAATCTTTAACCCTGTCACGTTCCAACCCACGGAATAAGGGCAACTAATGAACATTCCTGCACTCTTCTCACAAATTTCCATCTTCCAGGACCGCACCTTTATTTAACGTTAGAAAGCGACCATCAAAAAAGCCATCGCGTCTGCGATGGCTTTTTTGGTTGTACAATTTTAATCGTCATCTTTCAATTGCAACCACAACTGATAGACTTCGGATTTGGGACGGTTCGACAGCGCGACTATCTGTTTAACAGCGCGGGTTCCGGTGACCCCTTCGGCGGATAAGGATAGCAATGCCTTCTGTACAGCATCATCATCCCACACGGTTTTTTGGTCGGCGGGGTCAACCCCACCCAGCAGAACGGTATATTCGCCGCGTGGCTCCTGTACTTCTATATGTCCTGCCGCTTCCGCCAATGTGCCGCGCCAGAACTCTTCAAAGCGTTTGGTTAATTCCCGCGCCAATACAACAGAACGTTCCGCACCAAAATAAGTCAGCAAATCGCCAATCGTTTCGCGGATGCGATGCGGGGCTTCGTATAAAATCACGGTTTCGGGAACGGCGGCATATTGTTCTAAAAGGGTTTGCCGTTCTTTGCCCTTGCGGGGCAAAAAGCCGAGAAAGGTAAACCGGTCAGTGGGTAAGCCGCTTGCACTTAGAGCACTAAGTACCGCGCTTGCGCCTGGAATTGGAACCACGGTATACCCTTCTGCCAGTACTGCCCGAATCAACTCATAACCGGGGTCACTGATACCGGGCGTTCCGGCATCACTGATTAATGCTACATCTCCGGTTGCCAATGCTCCCAAAACCCGCTCCAATTTACTGATTTTATTATGCTCAAAATAGCTGGTCATCGGCGTATTTACCTCCAGATGTTTGAGCAGTAAGCCGCTTTTGCGCGTATCTTCGGCGGCAATCAGCGATACCTCCCGTAGAATCCGCACTGCACGGAGCGTAATATCTTCCAAATTTCCAATTGGTGTGGCAACAATATAGAGTGTGCCCATATTCCTCCGGTGGAGTGCATATTATAATCCTACCACTCTCAATGTCATTATACCTTGTTTTGCATGTTGCCTTTGCACAAAAACAGGTCAGTTGGATATTGCCACCAACTCCTGCTCTTGCTATTCTTAAGCATATCCCTCTCTAACCTCAAAATTGCCACGCGATTGCATAGAGTACGTTGGAGTATCGCTAACAAACTGCCCTATAAGCAATCTCTCTATCCGGTATGTTAATTCTCACCCTCAACTGCGGCAGTTCTTCGATAAAATTCCAACTGATTGATACCACTACCCAAAGCCGCCTGATGAGTGGTTTGTTCAGTGAAATCGGTACCCCCCATGCACGGCTGGCGTGGGCAATCGGTGAGCAAAGAGGAAATGAAGCCCATCCCGACATCCGCTACAATGATGGCGTAGAGCGGGTGCTGAAATCACTTTATAGCCTGCCGAATGCCCCGCTTGAATCTGTCGCTCAAATCGAAGCGGTGGGGCATCGGGTGGTGCATGGGGGTGAACAATTTAGCGATGCCACCCTGATTACCCCGGCAGTGGTTTCTGCGATTCAAGCCTGTATCCCGCTTGCACCGTTGCACAATCCCGCCAACTTGCAAGGGATTGAGGTCTGTCAAAGTCTGCTACCGGATATACCCCAGGTAGCAGTGTTCGATACCGCATTCCATCAAACGCTACCCGAACATGCCTATCTCTATGCTCTGCCCTATCGGTTGTATCAAGAGCATGGGATTCGACGCTACGGTTTTCATGGTACCAGCCATCGTTATGTGAGCGGCAAAGCCGCCGAATGGTTGGGACGTGAGGGGAATTTTATCAGCCTCCATCTTGGCAATGGTTGTTCCGCCACCGCGATTCGCAACGGCAAATCCGTAGATACCTCGCTGGGGTTGACCCCTTTGGAAGGGCTGGTGATGGGAACGCGGAGCGGCGACATTGACCCGTCATTGGTCTGGTTTATCGCGGAACGGGAAAATCTGTCACTGAAGGAAGTAGACCAATTATTGAATCGCCAAAGCGGACTGAAGGGACTTTCTGAAGGGGAAAGTGATATGCAACGGCTGTTAGCGATGGCAGACGATGGCGACCCTCGCGCTCAACGGGCGTTGGATGTCTTTTGCTACCGCGCCAAAAAGTATATCGGGGCGTTTATGGCAACGTTG
>CBKYSX010000890.1:0-2203 GCA_966690745.1 uncultured Ardenticatenales bacterium | reverse complement strand
TTGGCTCCCAAGGTTGCCGCCGCCTCCGTCACCCGTTCATCCAAATTCGCCCAAAAGCCGCCTACAAGGCGAATCACCACTGCGAGGTTATAGAAGACATGCGCCAGCAAAATCAACGTCAGTGTCCCTTGTAGTGCGATAGGCGGGCTGTCGAAGCCCAATCCCTCTACTGCCCAGCGATTCAATAAACCACGTGGACCCGCCAACGCGCCGAACGCCGTTGCTACTACGATCGTTGGCAGAACGAAAGGAACCGTTAGCACTGCCCTTAAAATCGTTTTGCCGGGGAAGGTGTAGCGGGCAAATGCGTATGCCGCCGGAAGTCCTACCACCATAGTAAAAACGGTTGACAACAATGCCTGCCATGCTGTGAATGCCAGCACTTCGCGATAGTATGGCTCTGTGATAATTCGTTGTAAGCCGCTTGTATCTACCTGTCCGGTAGGGAAAAGGCTTACTCTAAAAATTTCAAGCACAGGGTAAAAAAAGAATAGAATTAGAAAAAGAATGGGGAGGGAATATAAAATTATCAAAAGCGGTCGTTTAACAGACATATGTAGCCATCAGAAACTAGGTTTTAACCATCGAAAACCCGGTTTTGTTTTTTATTTCGGAATGCTGTAGGGGAGGGTTTTTCGTTTGTCCTATATTCCACGGGCTAATGGAAATAAGGGTGTCTGTAGAGGCAGTACCTTGTGCCCGATCACCTCTATAGGCGCAACGGCGGGCGACCACAAGGGTACGCCCCTACAGTAATTTACTCTTAACTTCCACAAGCCACAGGGCTAGTTGCATGTGCTGCAGGATGGGTTCATTTTATAGGTCGCCCCAACCTGAAGGATGGGGCTAGTCAATACGGGCGTTCGCAAAAAGACAGGATTGTTCTTGAGGACATTCGTATTTAATAGCCCCGTCCTTGCAGGACGGGGAAGCCTTCGAAACACAGATATTGAACAATGATTGTGGTTCTGTGACTTTGTGTTCTCTGTGGTTCATTTGCCGTTCCTGCGTCCTGCGTCCTGTTACCCTACCGCAACACCACCGTTGTCCACGCCTCAATCAAGGCATCACGGTTGGCTTCGATAAAGTCAGGCTCCACGATCGCCGGGTTGGGCGCAACTTGGGCATATTGCGAGAACTCTTCTGGAACCGTTGCACCTTCCAATACAGGATAGACATACATCTGCCCCGCCACATCATTCTGGAAGGGGAGAGAAAGCATAAAGTCAATCAACGCCTGCGCCAATTCAGGATTCTGCCCGTTCTTCAGTACCCCCGCAAACTCAATCTGGCGGAAACAGGTACCATCGCCCAAGACACTGGCAGTTGCCCCGCCTGAAGCCGCCGGACTACTGGCATAACTGACCACAATCGGACGGGTTCCATCCTCGCTCCCTCCCGAAAATTGAGTGAAATAAGCATCACTCCATCCGTCTGTCACCAGCACTCCGTTATCCCGTAATTGTTGCCAGTAGTCCTGCCAGCCCTCTTCCCCGAAATGGTCAACCGTTGCTAACAGGAATGCCAACCCCGGCGACGACGAAGCGGGGTTCATGGTCACGGTCAGGTCACGGTATTCCGGCGCAACCAAATCTTCCAGTGTGGTCGGTACGTCCAATCCGTTTTCCTCGAAATAGGCAATGTCGTAATTCAAACAAACATCGCCGTAATCAATCGGCACGACGCGATGGTCGGGGTCTATCTCGAATTCATCCGGCACTTGAGCAAGCGCGGCGGGTTCGTAAGGGACAAAAATATCAGCATTGAGGGCACGGGTCAGGAAGGTATTATCTACCCCGAACATCACATCCCCCAATGGGTTGTTCGCCGAAAGGATAGACTGATTGACCATCGCCCCGGCATCCCCTGCCGGAACAATCACCACGCGGGCATTGTGTTCTGCTTCAAATGCCGCCAGTACATCTTCGCTCACATTAAACGATTCATGCGTTACAAGACGGATTTCTTGCACCTCTGTGGTCGGGGCTTCGGAGGAGCCGGTGGTCGCGGTAGGGGAGGCATCTCCTCCACTATTACTCACGGGGCTACACCCGATCAGCATAAGCACCATCATCCATATGGTGAGTACAACATTGAGATTTTTCATTTGTTCTACCTTCGCTCTTCCATGCCATTAGTGAGTAGGTACTGTAGGGGCGAACCCTTGTGGTCGCCCAGTGAGGGCGGGTACAAGACCACGCCC